>JABABY010000073.1 GCA_014237955.1 Planctomycetota bacterium | reverse complement strand
GTGATGAACATATCTGCACCGCGTTCGATGAGGAAGCCATCGTGATGGATGGTTTCCAAGACACCGCCCACACGATTGTCTCGTTCATAAAGACGCATCGTCAAGTCGGGTGCGATCTCTTGGATCTTCCAGGCAGCGGCCAGTCCTGAAATTCCACCCCCTACAATGGCGATATCCAATGTGTCCGTTTCTACGTCGCTCACGGTTTGTTTCCAATCGCTGCCAAGGACGTATCGAGACTTATTAAAAGCCGTGTGCCGGAGGGAGGGGTCGAAGGCTAGAAATGAATCGACAGAAAATATTGTAATACGCCGTTGGGGTTTTCGGCTATATACCTCAAAAAAAGGATTTTCGATTATCGATATAATCTACATTGCGGGCATTTGTTTTTAGTATCTTGAACGTTCCACCCATAGAGATTGTCTTTTGAGCAGACCTGCGTGCGATAATGGTTTCTTCGGCAATATTGATCCAAGAGATATTACATTCCGGCTGACAAAGGAATCACTCCCAGTGGCCACGAAGTTTCGTATAATGTTTAGAGACGCAAAGCTTTTTAGCAATTGTCCACCGACTGTATCCGATTCAGTTCCCTGGGTTGTCCAATGAACGAGCCAGAAAATTCTTCTCGAAGAAATTTTCTTCAGGGAAAAATGTCTGCTGCGACAAGCCACCAGCAAACAATCATTGCGGATTCCCTTGCGAGATGGGTGGCAGATCCAAAAGAGGAGGCTTATCTCGTCCGTATCGGGCGACGGTCCATGGCCTGCCAGTTTCAGGTTTTTCTGAATGCCGGTCAGCATCCGAATGACACTGAAGTTGCCATTGAGGCACTCGATGTTGTGGATGCAATCGAAGAAATGCTTACCATTTTCTCAGACGAGAGCGAAGTCTCCAATGTGAATCGGATGGCTGCAACCGAAGCGGTACCACTCAGTTGCGAACTTTTTGAATTACTGGAGATGTCTCTCCGTTTACACAAGGAGACGGCTGGAGCTTTTGATGTGACGGCAGGTCCGCTCTCTGAAGCCTGGGGTTTTGCCAGGCGGTCGGGATCCATTCCCGCAAGTGAGACGCTGAAAGTAGCACTCTCAAACGTAGGTAGTGAATATTTGCACTTGGATCGGGAGCAACAGCAGATACGCTTTGTACAACCGGGCCCTATGATTAATTTTGGCGGCATCGGAAAAGGGTATGCTCTGGACTGTGCTAGTGAAAGGTTGCTTACAGCCGGGATCGGTGATTTCTTATTTCATGGTGGCCGTAGCAGCGTTTTAGCCCGCGGTCGGCGGGCTTCGGCAGAGGGTGACGCTCATTGGAGTGTCGGACTGATTGATCCATTGCGCCCAGAACGAAGATTGGCAGAAATTTTCCTCAAGGATCGTGCTCTCTCGACTTCTGGATCCCTGACACAATCGTTTCATTTTCAGGGGCGCCGTTACGGTCATATCCTGGACCCGCGCAGCGGTCAGCCAGCAGAATCGGATCTCCTCTCCGTAACGGTTTTGGACTCGAGTGCTGCCAGGGCCGATGCGTTGTCGACCGGTCTGTTTGTTCTCGGACCGGAGCAAGCCCGCAATTATTGCGAGCGGCATCGAGAGACAGCAGTTATCCTCGTCCTGCCTGGAAGTGGTGTTGGAAATATGGTGATAGAGACATTCAATCTCGAGGATACTGATTGGAAAATCGCAGAGGATCAAAAGTCGCTCTGATGCTCCGATCGTCTTCTGCGTCAATGTTCCCGGGTGATCTGGTATCCTGTTGGGTCCCCTCATTCTTCGTCCGAGATTGCCTGTTTCTCCTTTGGCACAAAAAAATCGAGTCTCTGAAGGGTTTTAACATCGGAATCGAAAGGCCTTTTGTCTTCGATCCCCCGCTGCTGAACAAAACCATTAATTTTAAAGTGCTGTTTTGGTATTTAATGCAGTTTGCGCGGTTTATTGGTCGGTGTAGAATTTTAGCTAGGCCCGCAGAGCAAGATTTCCGATTTTTATAGAAGCGTTATGTCCCTGCTGCCCATTTGTGGAAGTCCTCACCGGCATGCTTGAATTTCTTTATCTTGGCGGATATTTACCCTATCTCGGGATCATTGTGTTTTTGATTCTGACGGGGGCCGGTCTGCCTATACCGGAAGAGGTTGTTGTCGTTGCAGCTGGTGTCTTCAGTCACGAGAGCGACACCTTTAAATGGCAGTACGCCTATCTCGCATGTCTGGGAGGTGCGCTTGCAGGAGATGTCGTTGTCTACTGTATCGGTCGTTACCTAGGACACGGCTTCTTTCTTCGGTATCCATGGTTTGCCCGTCTGATGCATGAAGAGCGGGAAGTGAAGATGGAGCAAATGATCAAAAAACATGGATTTAAAGTTTTTTTTGTCGCCCGGTTTATGGTCGGTGTCCGTGTGCCGCTTTATTTGGCCGCCGGAGTCGTCCGTATGCCCTGGTGGCGTTTTCTGCTTATCAATGGGGTTTGTGCGACAACCGTTGTCAGTGTGGCATTTTGGCTGGGCCATCAATACGGAAGTGTGGTTGGTGGTTACATTAGTAAAAGCCAATACGGGGTGACTATTGTTGTCGTCGTTGGATTGATTGCGGCTTTGATCTTTTACCTAGTACGTCGCAAGAAGCGTTCGATTACACGTTTTTTCCCCGATTCAAATGGTGCTGCAGAAGAGCCACAAGTCGATACCGAGGAGAAAGTTGCGGATACGGATCGTATTGTGGCATAGAGCAGCCAAAGCGTCTCTAATGATTTCTGAGGACGGGTCAGATGTGTCAGGTTTTGTGCCGGAGTGACGGATATTGATGGATTCAGCCTTTGCAATAGAAGTTGATTCTTTAGGCAAAACCTACCGTTCGACTCTCGGCCGCCGGCAGCATGAAGCGCTGCGAGATGTCTCGTTTAATGTAGCACCGGGTCAGATTTTTGGCCTTCTGGGGCCGAATGGTGCAGGCAAGACAACATTGCTCAAAGTACTCCTGGGGATCATCCGACCTTCCGCCGGCCGCGCTCGCATTCTGGGAGAAGCGATCGGATCGTCTTCTTCTCGTCGGCGCGTTGGTTACCTGCCGGAACGTCTTCGAGTACCACTGCATCACACTGCCGATTCGGCAATCACATTTTATGGCCGGCTTAGCGGTCTTTCTGGTCGAGCAAGCCGCATCCGTCGTAAAGAGTTGCTGGAGCAAGTAGGTTTGTCCGATTGGGAGCGGGTTCGCGTTGGAAAACTTTCAAAAGGGATGTTGCAAAAGATTGGGTTGATTGCGGCACTGCTCCACGACCCTCAAATTTTAATCCTTGATGAACCGACCGAAGGTCTTGATCCTGTAGGCCGCAAGCAGGTGCGGGATATATTGTTGGCCGCTCGAGAACAAGGAAAAACGATTTTTTTAAACAGCCACATGCTGCTGGAGTTGGAACTCATCTGTGATCAGATTGCCATACTCAACGGAGGCCAACTTCGTTTTCTCGGTTCCCTCGATGCAATCCGTCGCAGGTCGGAATCGGCACGTTTAGAACTTGAATTACAGGGGCCGGAAACGGAGGCCCGTGCGGCGCTCGATATGTATGGCGAGGCACGCTGGGCGCAACTTGGGGAGGCACATTACCGGGTCGATTTGACCCTTGCCGATCAGTTGGCAGTCGATCAGTGTATCGACGGCCTCCGAGCAGGGGGGATCAGTATTGTTGGCTTGCGCCATCACACAACCTCTCTAGAGGAAGCATTTCTGGAAATCATCTCATCCGAGCCACTCGATTCGGAAGAGAAGGAGGAGCAGAAATGAAACCTTATCTCGCGGTGATCATGGATTTATTTCGAGCGGCCCTCTGTTCGCGAGTGCTTTGGATTTTGCTGCTGCTCATTACCTGTTTTCTACTGTCACTTCTCCCTCTGACGTTGGAGAGAGTGCCGTACCAAACGAGTGATTCGCCCACCGGCAATGCACTGCAGATTCGCTACGCAGGTTATGATTTTGGGCCACCACTTCAGGTTCACGGGCGGGCACCTGAGCGACTGGTTTCGTTTGCCGTAGCTTGGTTTTTGGACTACATCGTAGACTTTATGGTTGGATTCTTTGGGGTGTTCATTGCTTTGGTTGTGACGAGCCCCATCATCCCAGAGACGTACAAGAAAGGGTCGGTCGAATTATTGCTGAGCAAGCCGGTCAGCCGCCCTTTGCTGTTTCTCGCTAAGTGTGTCGGAGCTTGTGCATTCGTCTTTCTGAATATCGTCTATCTATTTGTGGGGCTCTGGTTGATCGCCGGTTTGCGTTTGGGACTGTGGGATGTTGGTATCCTTGCGGCAATACCCGTTTTCATCTTCTATTTTGTAATCTTTTATTGTGTCTCTGCTTTGGCTGGACTCATTTGGCGCAATGCGATTGTTTCGCTAACTTTGGCGTTGGTGTTTTGGGGCGCTTGTATTGTCGTTGCACAGTCTAAAACGGTGATGGAAAGGGTGTTTGATACCGAGCAGTCGGCTGCCGCGTTGGAGAGGGAAAACAGTATCGATCAACCGGGAAGAGAATTTTGGAAATCGATATATCGTTTTGGTGTGTTGCCGCTCTATACGGTTTTTCCCAAACCGCTCGAGCTAGACAATACGGTCCAGTACCTGTTGAATGGACCACAGGATGCGGGCGAAAATATACCCCTGCATCGCTTTCGGTCGGGTGCCGTAGTACAGAATCCATACTCCCCGGTCGTAAGTAGTGCGATTTTTGTAGCCGTGGTTCTCGGCATCGGTTGTCTCGTTAGCTATCGAGCAGAATACTGATGGACATGTCTGATTCAGCGACTGGTACAGGTGGTCTCTCTGGGTTTGAGCGTGCGGCAGAGCGAGTCCGCAGTTTTCCACAGACTCCCGGCGTTTACCTGATGAAGGATGCAGCCGGCCTGGTGATCTATATCGGAAAGGCGAAAAACCTCCGCGCTCGGGCGGGCAGCTATTTTTTGAAGGCGGCTCAGGAGGAGCCTCGTACCGCTCCCTGGGTAGCAGAGATCGCTGATGTTGATTGTGTCGAGGCTGAAAGCGAGGTCGATGCGGTGCTGATGGAATCCCGACTCATTAAGGATATCCAGCCCAAGCACAACAAAGAACTCAAAGACGGAAAGAGTTTTCCGTACCTGCAAATCACAACCCGGGAAGATTTTCCGCGAGTGGAGGTGACCCGGCAGCCGCGCAGCAGCGGTGTCAAACTTTATGGCCCGTTTCTGAGTGCCAGTACCCTGCGTGGGGCAATGCAAGTGCTACAGCGGATTTTCAAGTTTCGTACCTGTGAGTTAGACATCTAACAGGCCGATATGAAATGGCAGTGGTTTCGCCCTTGCCTGTTGGCCTCGATCAACCAGTGTTCGGCACCTTGCAATCTTCAAATTAGCAAGGAGGAGTACCGGCAGGATATAAAGCGACTGCGGATGTTTCTTGAAGGGAAGAAGAAAGCATTGCTCGGGCAGATGCGCGACCAAATGCAGGCCTCCTCCGACGCCCGGCATTTTGAAAAGGCGGCCCGGCTGCGGGATGAGATTCAATATCTCGAAACGCTTGATGAACGCGGAGAGATCGACATCCATGCCCAACCGGAAGTTTTTCACGTCGATCCCAAAAAAGGCCTTGTCGGTTTGAAGAAAATTCTTTCACTCGAATCGTTGCCGCGAACGGTGGAGGGAATGGATATCGCACATCTCGGGGGCACCAATACGGTGGCCAGCGTGGTACAATTTATCGATGGTTTGCCATTCAAGCCTGCATACCGTCGCTACAAGATTCGCGGAGTGCAGGGGGTGGACGATTTTCGTTGCATGCACGAAGTGGTGAGTCGCCGTTTTCGCCAACTGAAACAGACGGGCCAGTTGTTTCCTGACCTGCTGCTGATCGATGGGGGTCGCGGTCAGCTCAATGCCGTATTGCAGGCCTTTGAACAGTTGAAGTTGACGCCCCCAACGGTGTTGGCCCTGGCAAAACGCGAGGAAGAGATTTATCTTCCCGATGTTGCCTCGCCGCTTCGCATTTCCAAGCAGAGCTATGCCTTGCGGCTACTGCAATATGTTCGGGATGAAGCGCACCGCTTTGCCCAGCACTATCACCACCTGTTGCGGAGTCAATCGGCATTGCCCAACGACTGACTGGGACGACTGACTTGTATCCTTTGCTCGGATCGGCATCTTCTAGACGGGGCGAGCGGTGCTGCCTGCTACGCCTTATTTGTTAGCGCAACAAAGGTGCCTCTGTTTTTAGCAATCAGCTTGCCATCGGAAAAAATATCAGTGGTGACCTGAATTTGTGCCTTGCCGGTTCGCTCGAATGAGGCAATGAATTCTTCAATCGCCTCGTCCGAAAGGCTGCGCGACTCAGCCACAATCGATGCGAGTGCCGGCTTACTAAATTCTGTTTCGCTGTGTTGGATGACGAGTTCGGCTTTTAGGTCATGGATTTTAAGGTTGCCCCAGATGACGACAAAACCGGTAACGATGCCGAGCGTGGCAATGCTGCCGCCAAAGGCCGATTTCTGATGGTTGATGTTCGCCTCTAGCGGCGCCGTGCTGTGAGCATGCGTTTTGCAAAAATCGACAACTTCGATCCCCATCATTCTGGTGACCGGAATCTCTGTGTGGAGATGGAGGGTGATATCAGCGGGGGACAACATGGCAGGTTGGTGGGCGGAGAAAGTGCTGCAGGGGTGTAATGAATGAGTCTGTTAAGGATGCAGTGGTGCAACGTTGGCAGAGCAGTTCCCGCTCGAAAGTCCAAAAGCAATCATGCGACTGCGGCGGGCATCTTTTACTGGCGCAATCATGATCCGGTATTTTGCCGATTTTTCAATCCGCCTACCGAGCAAGAATTGGAACAAGCTCGATTTACCCAGTCTTGTGCGAGGGTTGGGATGATTCTAGCTGGCCAGTTGGCCACTGCCGACACGGTAGGCCGTGATCATGCCCAGGACGAGAAAAATACCCCCAAAGATGCCAAACGCCAGGAACGAGACCATGACTAAGGAAAACAGGCTGGCGGCACTTTGCTCGTCGTTTACAGGCGTGTCGGCTATCTCTGCCACCGCAGCTTCGCTATGCCGGTTCTCCTCACTAAGCAGAGTGACAATCTGCTGATCCGACATCGTGGCAACCTGAGGAGCAATCTTTTGATAGATGGTTTGGGCCTCGTTCTGTTTCAACTCACTGCGTTGTTTTGAGATGGCGGAGAGTTCCCGATCAAAAAGGATCTGGTACGCCTCACCCCGATCGGCGGCTTCGTAGAGTTCGATTCGTGCGGCAATCTGTTGATCGCTCCACGACTGCACTACGGGCATCGTTTTTTCTATTTCCGCATCCAAACGATTTTCATCGACTTCATCCGGGGCGATTCCCTGCAGACGGATCGATTCCTCGGCGACGATGCTCGCCACATATTCATGCTTATATTCGTCCATCGTGCTGCCAATCGCCCCTATGTAAAACGCAAACCAAAGGACTTTTCCGAACACACACCCGACGAGTGCCATTACCGAAGCTGTAATTCCTGCCAACACACTGCCCTCATTGTTGTGGCCAAGCAGCATGCCAAGGCCCGCAAGCCCGCCAATGACCCAGGCAAGAAAACCGAGTGAGTAACCGGTCGTCAGCGCGATTGCCGTCCAGATACCACCACCAAGAAGTGCCCCGACGAGACTCAATAGTGCGCCACGGAGAAACGTCTGTAAATTGACATCTTTCTGCACCTTACGCTGGTTGAGTTTTCTACGAGAGGGCTCATTGTGGGAGTGGGCATCCGCCTGTTCCTCCTGTGAGACGCGGATCTTTTTTCGTTTCTTCAGATGGAACCCGCAATGCACACAGAGAACATCGGTGGTATTCAGTGGCTCAGCGCAGGAAGGACAGGGTGACGTCTCGGAAGGCTTATTTTTATCCGACGCGGAGCCAAACTCCTCATCGAAAACGGAGGCGAGGCGGTAGTCATCATCGGATGCGGCCAGGCGATATTCACCCGAAGCGACGAGAGCCGGTTGGGGGATCAGGAGCACAGCCTTACAGCAGCTGCATTTGGCCCGGCGACCCGCCAGTTCTTCCTTGACCTGAAAATGCTTTCCACAAGATGCGCAGTCGAATCCGATCGCCATGCCAATGCCTCCTCGCCATTCCGCACCCCCTCGGTTTCTGTCGACCGATCAGAGCGAGTGGACCGCAACGACAGGGAGACCAATGGTGTATTGCCATCCTTTCGCCCGTGCGGACAAAAATCACAATGTTTTCAAGGATTCCGGTGGTTCTTTACTGATAAATGCGTTTTTGTGAGACAAAAAGGGCGAAAAGTTGCCGTTATTCAACAGGAGCAGGCATTTGGGACATTTGTGCTGTGGGTGGGTCAACGGAAAGAAAGGGTCTTCTAGATGGAGGGCTTGGGTAACGCAGAGGGGTGGGGTGGTGGCCCCTTTTTTGGGCCGAGCAGCAGGCACCGGTCAGCCGCTAGCTCCGCAAGACCAGCAGCACGTCCTGTTTTTCAACCACTTCACCCACGATGGCGGTCGCGGCCGCTCCAGCGAGTCGGCATTTTTTGACCAACTCGTCTGCTCGTCCCGCCGGTACGCTGATCAACAGTCCGCCCGATGTTTGCGGATCAAATGCCATCTCAAGTTGTACCGGATCGCCATCACCTTCGATCCGCATGGATGCAGCCGCCGCGCTGCGGTTGGTCGCGCTCGCCCGGGTCTGATTGCCGGCTGCGGCGAGTTTTGCTGCCCCGGGCAAAACGGGCAGGGCCTCAAGGTCCAACAAGAGCGTCACGCTGCTTGCACTTGCCATCTCGATAGCGTGGCCGGAGAGACCAAAGCCGGTAATATCGGTCGATGCGCTGGCGCCAACGGCCCGGGCCGCCTCGCTTCCCGCCTTGTTCAGTTGGGCCATGCTCTCACTCGCGGTGGCGAGCACCTCTTCAGGACAACGATTTTTTTTGAAGGCGGTGGTCACAAAACCGGTACCGAGGGCTTTGGTGAGTACCAGACGATCGCCTGGCCGGGCATCCCGATTGGTCAATAACTCGTCCGGAGTGGCAACGCCGGTCACGCTCAGTCCATACTTGATTTCGGTATCCCGCACCGTATGTCCCCCGACAATGAGGGCTCCGGCTGCCTGCACCCGCTCGGCCCCGCCGCGGAGAATTTCATGGAGTATGTCGAGACTCAATTTGTCATCCGGAAAGCCAACAATGTTCAGCGCGGTCCTGGGCACTCCACCCATCGCGT
>JABABY010000072.1 GCA_014237955.1 Planctomycetota bacterium | reverse complement strand
GCCATTCGGTTGTTCTCTCCCCTGGGGTGGTAGCTTGCGCACCGGGAGTATACCAAAGCCACCAACTCTCTCAATGCATTGGTGATTTCCTCAAAAAATCGCACGACGAGCAAACACCCCCACTACGGTGTCACCGCTGGGAAAAGCATCCTCCCGGCACGACTCCATTCCCACCAAAGGAACCTGGCGAGCAATGTGTGTCCAGCTTCCTATTCTTACAAAAATCGTGGGCTATGGCGGACTCAAAATCGACAACGTTCCTCACGACGGGGGCTAAGGACCGGTAAAAACTACTGTCCGGGGACCATTTCTTTAGTGTTTTGTAAAACCTACATATTCATCGTTCCGTATCTGGATTGGTAGACTCCTCTGTCGTGAACGCGCATAATGATCAGGCCTACGAGCAGTGGGTGCGAGCCTGCCGCTTCGCCTTACTTTGGTGACTTGCCATAATGGAACTATTAGAAGGTCCGTGGACTCGAGCGATTATGCTGCTTGCCGCGATCGTGGCACTGGTTGCGGTTGGGGTATACATCGTGTCAAAGTGGCGCGATACTGCCGACGATGACGCGATCAGCACCTCAGAACTCCTTAGCAATTTCCGAGAAATGCATTCCAGAGGTGAGCTTACGAACGAAGAATTCCGAACTATAAAAACACGGTTATCGTATAAACTCAAAGCAGAGTTAAAAGATACCGACCATGAGGGTTAAGCGATACAGAAGGATCCTGTGGATTTAACTCTTTGCAGGGACGGCTCCACTGGTGCGTCAGTCCGGCGGCATTGGAACAACAACTTTTCTCGAGCCTTTCAAGGGACAGGGATGCCCTAAGGGATGGCCTGATGCAAATCGGGCCGGACCAACTCGAGCGACACCCCAAACGGGACTAGAATTCCGACACCTTGAATACAGGCTAGTAGCGATCTCACTAGACCGCTGCTGTTGAAAGGAGAAAAGATGCCCTCGGGACGCGATAACAGCGGTATCGGCCGCCGAAGTGGTAGCACGACCAAAAAAAATGCCTTCTGCTCATTTTGCCGGAAAAGCTATCGGGATGTTGGCCCTTTGGTAGAAGGTCCTGGCGATGTGTATATCTGTGGTGATTGTATTGAACTCTGCCAATCCATCCTCGACCAGGAACGACGACGACGGGGCACCTCGAAGCAGCTCTTTAGCGATGTACCGACGCCTCGCGAGATTGTCGGCCAACTGGATGAATATGTCATTGGCCAGGAGCATACCAAGCGCGTCCTCGCCGTGGCTGTACATAGTCACTACAAACGACTGATGGCTAGTGACACCGATTCAGATATTGAAATCGAAAAATCAAACATTCTCCTGGTAGGTCCAACGGGCTCGGGAAAAACACTCCTTGCACGTTCACTAGCCCGAGCATTGAACGTACCGTTTGCCATTGGTGATGCTACGACCTTAACTGAGGCCGGTTATGTCGGCGAGGATGTTGAAAATTTGCTGCTCAAGTTACTCCATGCAGCAGACTTCGATCTCGAAGCAGCCCAACGAGGCGTTCTTTACATTGATGAGATCGATAAAATTGGCAAGACCAGCCAGAATGTTTCGATCACCCGGGATGTCTCAGGCGAAGGAGTCCAACAATCCTTGCTCAAGATGCTCGAGGGCACCACAGCCAATGTTCCTCCGCAAGGTGGCAGAAAGCATCCGGAACAGCAGTACATCCAGATGGACACCACGAATATTTTGTTCATTTGCGGTGGTACCTTTGTCGGGATCGAAAAGATCATTGGCAAACGTCTCGGCAAACGAACGATTGGGTTTGGACAGGAAAGCGGCTTCGAGAACGATTCGGATCTAGCCACGACCCTACCCCATGTAACGAGCGACGATATTCTTGAATTTGGTCTGATCCCGGAACTCGTCGGACGATTGCCGGTCCACTCGGCTCTCACACCACTCTCTCGTGAGGCCTTGGTCCGTGTGCTTACTGAACCGAAGAATGCCCTCGTGAAACAGTATCAAAAACTATTTTCCATGGAAGATGCTGAACTGGAGTTCACCGACGGGGCACTGTTGGCCATCGCAGAAAAAGCCCAACAGCGAGAGACAGGCGCGAGGGGACTGCGGTCGATTATTGAGCACATCATGCTCGATATCATGTTTGATCTTCCGGACCAGAAGGACACTGCCAAACACATCATTACCGAGGATATGGTCCACGGGCGGGAAAAAATGTTTCCCCTCGAGAGCCAACAACAAAAGAGCGCGTGACGTTCAGACCCAGCCGTATTGCTGCTGGAGCTTCAGTTCGCGCCCACACCAGATTGGGGTAGAGGATCCGTGCGCCGGTCCTCTACCCCATTTCTTTTTAATCCACCGCTTCTTTGAGGGTGGCATGTGCCCCGATGATTTCGGACCCAACGCTTGGGGACCTTTCGGATATTATTTAAAAACGGGACCCGACACCTTGACGCGGTCTCCTGCAAGAGGATATTCGAGGGCAGATATCCATCGGTGCTTACGAGCAGTGCTTACAACAACACCTTTTCGAAAAACAGACATAGAGGACGGGAGCGACGAATGAGGCGAGCAAAGATTTCAATTATTGGTGCCGGAAATGTGGGGGCAACGACTGCACACTGGTGCGCGGCGGCTGAACTGGGAGACATCGTGTTGCTCGATATTCCACAGACAGAAACCATGCCAGCGGGTAAAGCGCTCGACCTGATGGAAGCTGCACCCATCGTTGGATTCGACAGCACCATCGTCGGAACAAACTGTTATAGCGACACCACTAATAGCGATGTCGTCGTGATCACTGCGGGCATTCCGAGAAAACCCGGTATGAGTCGTGATGATCTGCTTAAAACGAATGCGTCCATTGTGAGCTCGGTGTCAAAGGAAATTCAGTCCAGCAGCCCGGAGGCCATCGTGATCGTGGTGAGCAATCCCCTCGATGCCATGGTCCAACAAGCCCAGAAGGTTACTGGCTTTCCACACCACCGCGTAATGGGTCAGGCGGGCGTTTTGGATACCGCACGCTATCGCACCTTTCTTGCCATGGAACTTGGTGTGAGCGTGGAAGATGTTCAAGCTATGCTGATGGGTGGCCACGGTGATACGATGGTGCCCCTACGGAGTTGTTCAACGGTAGGCGGCATTCCGGTTTCTCAATTATTGCCATCAGACCGCCTTGAAGAAATTATTGAACGAACGCGTAAAGGCGGTGGTGAGATTGTCTCGCTGCTGAAGACGGGCAGTGCCTACTACGCTCCAGCCGCGGCCACTGCCCAGATGGTGGAAGCCATCGTGCGGGATAAAAAGCGGGTGCTGCCTTTGGCAGCCTACTGCAACAGCGAGTATGGAGTCGGTGGCTACTATGTGGGAGTTCCTGCGATCCTCGGAGCAGACGGCGTGGAAAAAATCCTTTCACTTGAATTGAGCGAACAGGAACAAGCTGAATTCCAAAAAAGCGTGGCTGCCGTAAAAGACTTAGTTGCAACCATGGATCAGCTACTCGGGTAGAAACGCACCTGCCGAAAGAGTCCGTAAAAAAGACCCGTTCCGTACTTATTGTGGAAATTTTTTCCATTTCTAATTCTTTGCGGACATCGCCAAGAGAATCCGCAAATCGTCCTCGTACAGTAGTGTCGCCCTCCCTGAACCTTGGCCTCTGAAAAACGACTTTGTGATAGCTATGCAAGTGATCCGATGCGGGCGAGAAAGAATCCGGATTGCATTGGCAATGACCTGCAATGTAAAACCCGCAGGTGTTCTCACAAACAGCCTTCCAACCGCTTGATCCGATACCCAACTTCGCCCCCCCGGTCTGCAAGCAAAAACTTGCTTCATGTCACGAGATGACTTGGCAGCTTACGGATTCACAATCGCAAAGAAAAGTACAACGGTAAGAGCGCGAAAACATCTACGCCCGCTCCTCTAGGAGATCTCTTCATTATGAATCGTCTCATGTCCGATATGCTGCAGGACACCAAGCAATCTTCGACCCGTGGTGATTTCCTTGAGAGTATCGAAACGGTTTCGGCCGACCCAACTGGACTCTCTGTCTTTGCACCACTTCATTACGAACCGGACTACACCTATCCCTTACTGGTTTGGTTACATGGATCGGGACAGAATGAAAACCAACTGCGGTATGTGATGCCGAGAATCAGCATGCGCAACTATGTTGCTGTTGCACCGCGTGGAACTGAGGTGATCTCGGAAGAAGCGAGCGACAGAACGGATGCTTTGACATGGCCTCAGGCAGAGAAACATGTCCAGCAAACCCTTGAAAATGTGCTCGAGTCCATCGAACATACTCGCCAACATTTCCATATCCACCCTGGCCGTATCTTTCTCGCGGGCAGCGGTAGTGGCGGAACCATGGCCGTTCGCGTCGCGATGAGCATGCCCAACTATTTCTGTGGCGTCGCATCGATAGGCGGTGCTTTGCCGACCGGTAACACTCCTTTCCGACATCTTCTCGAAGCACGGCGACTTTCACTGCTCCTCAGTGTCGAACGTGACAATCTGGATTATCCAGACTCGATGGTCTGTGCAAACTTGCGATTGCTTCACACCGCCGGCATTACCGTCACACTACGCCAATATCCAGGGGGGGATTCTCTGAGCGATCTCATGCTCTCTGATATTGATCGCTGGATCATGGAAACCATCTCAGAATCGCAACAAGCTCCTGTTGTTACTTGCTGATTGGGATCGCTCAGTCCAGCAAGTATCGCCTCGTGATACCCAGCGAGCACCATCAATGCTGGCACAGGCGAATGCGGATTGACAGCACGCTCCCTTTTCGAGTAGTTTCCGCCACCTTTATTTGTCCCGTGTTGACCGAGCCATTCGGATTTTCATCCAGCAGGGTGTTCTGCGTTGGCTGAAAACTTCCGAGTTGTAAAACCAAACCATCACATCCTTCCCTTTGCTTCAAGGTTGATCCATGCGCAGGCCCACAAACAGTTTCAAAGAACAGATTTTTCCCTTTATCACCAACGCCCAACGCAAATCTACAAGCACAACAAATCTACGCCGGGCCATTCTTCAAGTTCTCGACGAATTTGACCTGAAAATATCCTCTCAAGGCATCCAAACCTCGGTTGATGTTCCAGAAAGTGTGGAAGCAGATATCGACGGTGCCATGTTCTGTTCGACATTGCGAACTGTATGTCGTGACGCAATCAGCAGTATGGAGACTGGTGGTGAGCTTAGCTTGACCGTCTACGCCGACCGGAATGGTATCGAGTTTGAAATCGCCGACAGCCGCAGTGGATATCTTTCAACAGAAAAAGAGCATTGGATCAAATCGACCTCCTCTTCAGAATCCGAAAGTTCGCGGAATGCCATTGCAAATGCACAGCATTTTGCAACGACACATGGAGGCTCTCTCAAAGTACAAAACTGTCCGGAGGGTGGTGCTGCCTTCACCATCTGCTTGCCGTCATCGATAGCCGTCCGACATGCAGCTTAAGAATAAGGTGACCATGGAATTGTTCGAACAAATCCAGCGCGAAATAGCAAGTCGTTTTCAAACAATGTCACGTGGCATGCGTGCAGCAACCGTCGTTCTCATGCTCATCGGCGTTGTTGCTTTGGTCTACCTCTGGAATCCGCAGGTCGAGGAAAACCGTGTTCAGCTCTTGGCAACCGCTAATGTACCTAAGAGCCAGTTGGCGGCCTACGAGATGGCGTTCGCTGAGGCAGAACTTGATGAATACACAATCAATCAAAACCAGATTACGGTCCCTCAGTCACAAAAAAGCCGCTACATGGCTGTTCTGAAAAAGGCAGACCTGTTGCCATCCCAATCAGGCCAGGTGATGGAGGATGCCATTAAGGCCAGCAACCCATTTGAAAGTAAGAAGCAACGGGAAGATCGCATCAAAAACGCACGCGAACGACAATTGGGAAACCTGATCAGCACTTTTTCAGGCGTTGACGAAGCCACCGTCCATTATGACGCGGAGAAAACAAGTGGACTTCGGCCAAGGACTATCTATACCGCTTCCGTCACTGTGCGGGCATCGAACAACAAACAACTCCATCCGAAACAGTCGCAAATTATATGTGAGTTTCTTGCTGCCTCAATTGCGGGTCTCGAAAAAAACAAGATCTACATTGTTGATTTAAATCCCTCACCGAACCATACCACCGGTACCATTGAGAACGGGCCTGAAAAAATGCTCACCGCTGTACCGTTGGCGAAGCGAACAACTCCGCCAAAACGCGAAAACTCTAACGTTTCTTCCTGGGTATTGATCTTCTTGGGATGTGTCGTGCTGGTAGGGTGTCTTGCGATTTGGCAACAGCAACGCTCGGAAATGAAAAAGTCCCTGAAACGAAGTCCGGCCGCCCTGCTCGAAGCGACCGATCAGGCCAAACCTCAATCCTCCGCCGCCTTCCAAACTGATTTAGCAGAGGAACTCGCAAATGCAACTGCCAACGACAGTTTCATCAATGGCAACTTCGAAGAACCTAACCACAATTTAGTGGCGCCTGGGGAGCGGGACATCGATCATCTGATTCCCCATCGCCAAACTGCGGGAGTCGAATTAACAGAACTCACTGCGGAAGAGGTGGTCCATGCAAATCCACCCTTAAAGGATCTTGTTGCTAACGAAAATAATTTGCCCCCATTTGATTTTTTATGCACGGTGGACTCCGAAACATTACATCAACTCCTAGTCAGTGAGAATGCTCAGATTATTGCCATCGTCTTTTCACATCTTGAGCCTTCACAGGCTGCGGAAGTTTTATCGTGCCTTCCCGATCCCCTGCAAGTCGAAGTCCTAACTCGCCTCAGCGACCTTGATGAATTAAACTCTGATGTCCTGAACGAAATAGAACAGAGCCTTGAAAAACGCCTTACTGCTCAGATTCTCAAAAATTCGAAGCGAAGTGCAGGCGTTAAAGCCGTTGGTGATCTTCTTGATTTTGTCTCTCCCGATGCCCAGACTTCCATCATCAAGGGCCTCAAAGGTCAAAATAATGCCTTGGCCGATCAACTGCTCACTGGCTGTCCGAAAATCAAACCAAAAAAACAATCCACCCGTAAAACACGAGAGAAACAATCCTCAAAACCAACCACGCGTTTTGATGACCTTATCTATCTTGATGGAAAAACGTTGTGCAAAATACTCAATGCCGTCGATCAGCGAGATGCCATTTTGACCCTCTCGAGTCTGGACAGGCAAGTTGTACAACGCGTCACAAACAATATGAAGCCGGACGAAGCAGACCGACTCCAGAAAGCACTGGATGAAATAGGACCGGCACAATCCTCTGAAATCACTGCCAGTCGCACATCCGTTGTCAAAATGGCAGAACGTCTCTGCCAATGCGGACGCATCCAACTGAACTCATCCTCACCCTCTGGCGTATCTGTCTAGGAAACGACATGTCCACCCTCATTAAACACAATCGGACAAAGTCCAAAAATGTTCCTGGCGTCTTTCACTTCGATGAAATTTCATCGGGGCAAGAGCAGCCTATTCCAGACGCACCGCTACCGAAGAGCCATTGGGAAAATGTCCCAAATATTCTAAAAGACCAGTCCCGCGAAGCCGATTGCGACTGCGAGGATAAACTAAAACAAGAATACGATCTCCTCCAGAAGACCATCGAGCAGATCTCCCATTTGCAACAGCAGTGGCAGGCTGAATCGCATCAGCAAATCCTGAAACTCGCGATCGCAATTTCGCAACGTATCGTTCGTGGTCAAATCGAGCAAGAACCTGATATTTCAGAACGATGGATTCGTGAAGCCCTCGAGCTTTTTTCCACAAGTCGTCGGTTACGTATCTTCCTGCACCCCGCGGATTGCCAATCCCTGGGGACAAGTGCCGAACATATTGCAGAGCAGGTAGCGCCTCTTGCCGCAGTGGACATCGTTGCCGACGAGAAACTATGCCCCGGGGAGTGCCGTGTCGAAACGGACCATGGCCTTGTCGATCAAAGTGTCGAATCCCAACTCCAACGTATCTTCTCCGAACTCGAGAACGCACACTTTCAGCCTTAACCTGCTCACACTGCCCATCGATCACGATGCAACGACCTTCTTCAGCCTCCTCATACAGCAGCACGTGAATACTTTAATTGACCAAATTGCTCGGATTCTTCCGACCCGTATCGAGGGTCGCATTCTACAAACGACTGGCGTAACGGTAGAGGTGGCAGACTTTCCCGTTCCCGTCGGTGCGCAGGTCGAGATTGACAGCTATCTTGGCGGCACACTGCCTGCTGAAGTCATTGGATTTACCGATCAAGCCACACTCCTTTTTCCCCTCGATACGATGACGGGCATACGGCGAGGAGACCGCGTACGTCTAAAATATTCCGAAGGCTGGCTTGCAGTCGGTCCCCAACTCCAAGGGCGCATCGTCAATGCGGATGGATTTCCGATCGATGCCGGCCCACCACTGGCAGCATTCGACCGGATCCCTCGAAATCGAGCCGCCCCTGTTGCAACTTCAAGACCAACCATCGAAGCGCCTTTTATTACAGGAATCCGTGCCATCGATGGCTTGCTCACTTGTGGAGAGGGGCAACGTATGGGGATCTTTTCCGGGGCTGGAGTGGGCAAGAGCACCATCATGGGAATGCTGGCACGCCATAGCAGTGCCGATGTCAATGTCATTGCACTCATTGGCGAACGCGGGCGGGAAGTGAACGAATTTGTACAGCGTGAATTGGGTACAGCGGGCTTGGCAAAAAGCGTGATTGTTGTCGCAACGAGCGATCAACCGGCCCCCATTCGTCTGCGCGCTGCCTCGACAGCAACCGCGATTGCAGAGTATTTCCGGGATCAGAAAAAAAATGTCCTCCTGTTGATGGATTCGATTACAAAAATCGCAACTGCCCAACGCGAAATTGGAATTGCTGCAGGCGAGCCACCAACCACAAGAGGATGTCCCCCTAGTGTGTTTGCATTGTTACCAAAACTTATCGAACGAGCCGGCCGCTCTCCGGAAGGGAACATCACCGCTTTCTATAATGTCCTTGTCGAGGGCGATGACGCACAGGAACCAATCAGCGATGCGCTCCGAGGACTTTTGGACGGACATATCTGGTTATCTCGGGATCTGGCCGCACGAGGTCATTATCCGGCAATCGACATCTTACAAAGCGTAAGCCGCCTTTCGTTCTCCTTGATGGCAGACGATCAGAAGGCAGCAGCCACAAAGTTTCGCAGCCTTCAGGCAACCCATCGCGAGTATGCGGAATTGGTATCGATCGGAGCGTATCGTT
>JABABY010000071.1:239-9394 GCA_014237955.1 Planctomycetota bacterium | reverse complement strand
TCAATATACAGAGGAGAATATACTATATCAACTAAAGTCTTAAGTGCATCAAGCCTCTGAGTTCCACTTGTATATGTTGGTAATACTCCTGCACTTGAGTAATCCACCAGTAGTCGTCGGTCGGTTCGCTCCCGATGCTGTCGGTGCTGATGCCGACTCCCGCGCCAAAGAGGATCTGGCGAATGCCCGCATCGCGGGCTTCTTCCATGTGAGAGCCCCAGGTGATGGTCGATCCGTCGACGCTTACCTTGGCATCGCCAGAGTCGTTGCTGGAAAAATGGTCAAATCGTGTTCCGGTCGCGGTAAAACTGTCCCCCAGGAAAAAGGTGGGTGCGGAGTCTTCATACTGCCTCGTGGTGTTCGGCAAAACGTCAAACGTCCCATCGGCATCGTAGGGGTTGGGTGCCAGACTCTGATTGATGTGTCCGGCGGGAAGTTGCCAGAGGATCATCTCTTTTTCGGTCACATCCGAAAGTGTCTCAATGATTAGCAGATAGTTATTCCAGTGGTCGCTATTCCAGAACCAAGTACTCGAGGCCGGATCGGCAGCTGCGCCGTTTTCTGCACCGGCATCGAGGCCATATTTATCGATCGAGATAAAGTTCGCACCGTAGCTGAGGACACCGGCCTCAATGTAGTATTCGGCAATCAATTCCGCTTCGCGTGCGATAGCTGCGCGACCCGCCTCCATCCCCATCGTGTCGGTGAGGTGGACAATGCCACCGGATCCAATCGGCGTTTCGATGCCGGGCGATGCCCAGAGGTTGAACTGCCATCCGAACTCCACGTTGGCAGTGTGGCTGCTGATGGTGTAATTGATCGCTTCAATCAGGCCGGTAACCGTGTTGTCGAACTGAGGATCGACGCCCGACTCAAGTACGCCACTGCTGTACGCCGCACTGGTCAACGCCGAGAGTTGGCTAGCCGGCGCGCCGGCGTTCTGCATCAGGTAACCGATAAAATCGGGTTCCATGATAAACTGCACCAACTCATCGCCCGCTTCGGAGGCAATCGTGTCGAGGGCAAATTTCAGATCGGTGAAATAGGCCTCCATGTACTCGGTGCTGGCAATGTGTTCGTTGTTGGTAGAGTAACTTTCGCCACCATCGGGGATGTTGTAGTAGACAAACTGGGGAATCATTCCGAGTTTCAGACTCTCGCGGACGTAACTTCCCGCGCGATCGCCCCAGGTACGCCAGCCATTGATCGGCCCACCGTTCAGGTAGATGTATCGCGAGTCCACATATTTTCCAGTAAGTGGATCGCCGTTGTCAAAATCCTGCCAGAACGCAAGATCGCCCTCGGAATCCTCACTCACCGATCCGATGGTCAGATAATCGGGTAGTCCGGGAAGATCACCTTCGGCAGTGCGGACACGGAAGCCGATGTACCGGGTCTCGCCGGTCGCCTGGTCTGTCAGTTTGACCGACGCGCGTCCCCCATCGAGGCCGGTGATCTGTAGCGTGTCCCCGTCGACGATCTCGGCGCTAAGCACACGACTGTTGTTCGTTGCTACAGAGAAGGTGGCACCCACCGAATCGCCAATCGACAACTGGTAGTCTTCGGTGCCCTGATCGATCGTGACTTGCAGGGCTTGCCCCTGGGTATCTACTTGGTCGATTTCAATCTGACTGGCACCACCGACGACGTGCATCGTCAGATCGCTCGTTGTCGATCCTGCTGCGTTGGAGACTTCGACTTGATAGTAAAAGACGCCATACGTGTGATCGCTAATATTGATACTTGCCGATTGGGGCGTGCTCGCCGCCGAATCGAATTGTTCTTGAGCGATAAGCTCACCGTTCTCGTAAAGCTTCCAGCTTTCGGCCGCCTCGCCGCTCCAGAGATTGACTGTGATGTCGTATCCGCCAACTTCCGAATTCGTTAGGACACTGACGCTGGGTGTATTGGGTGCGCCTTCCGCAGGTGTTGGGCTGAGAGGATCTTCAACAACGCCATCGCCAGGTGGTGTGTCGGGAGTATCGGGTGCTGTGTCATCGGTTCCGTTGAACGTGATATTGCTAATGCCGCTCGATCCGGCTGCGCTGAATCCAATGGCGAGAGACTCGCCCGCATCGAGAGTGTTGTCCCAGCTAGGAGGGGTGATCGAATAGCGGCCTTCGCCGAGATTGGTAACGGTGGCATTCCAGAGGCTATCGATCTGTCCGTTGTAGTCAAACTCAAGTTGCCAATTACTAAACGATGACGTTTCGTCGTTGGTCAGTGTGAGTTCAGCGGTGTGGCCCGTACTCCATTCGTCCGTGATTTGATAGTCGACGTCGGGAGCGTTTGCGATGGGATGGGAAGCGAGGAGGGAGCGGACCTCGAGCGTTTCGAGATGGAGGTGTGCGGTAGTGTTTTTCTGTTTCTTATTTTTTGACGCGAAACGTATCTTACTGAACAACTTCTCCTGAGCCACTTTCCAGTACTTCATATGACGTTTCTCCCTCGTTCCTCACATGCCCTTCTTCTGTCCCGTAATACTGGCCTGTCACCACATCGGCACACATGTAGCCGTCCGCAAAACCGGAATGATCCGGAGGCCAAACGATCGATTGGTAAATGTTGTTGCTCATGGTTCGTGAATGTGTGCAATTGCTATAAACAGGGTGGACAGTGTCATTAAAAACCATCCTCTCAAGTGGTGTACATTGTTTGAGATGCGAGTTTTTCGCACAAGTGGAAAGTTCCTGGATTTTTTTGGCGTGTTTTTATTCGGTCCTTTTGCATTTGTTTGAAGGAAAAAAAGGATGTGCCGCCTGGAACCCCAGTAGGACCTGTTAGACCACCCATACGTATGCCGTGAAGTTCGGTTTTTCGGATTGGTAAACGACCGCGGGGCGACTGGTGTCGATGACGGATCTGTTGTGCCGGTAGGACGTTGCGGCACAGTCGACGGGGGCCGGCAACGGGACAAATTCGCATGCTATAATAGAAGCAGGAAGTGACTGAGAAATGTGTTTTCCCGGCCGATTTCGCGGTCGGTGGTCCCGCCCCGGGCTCTCCTCGATTGTGTGGCAATCGGTTTGCCGAAATACGGACATGTTTTTCTTGGTTGACGAACAGATCGTTTAACAAATCAATTAGCCGATAGGGTCAGTTACATACCATGCAACCTTCAGGTCTTTTGCGCTGCATCGCTCTTCTCTGCCTCTTTTTGTTTCATGGATTCGCAGCTTGCGATCCGGCGGTTAGTGCTGAAGAGTCCGATACCGATAGCAAACGCTGGATGCGCTACAGCGCTGTTTCTCCGGATGGTAAAACCATTGCCTTTAGTTGTCACGGTGATATCTGGCTGGTCGATGCTGGCGGGGGCGATGCCCGTCTTCTCACCACACACTCAGGGTACGAACGGTCACCGATCTGGTCGCCCGATTCAGAGCAGATTGCCTTTGCAAGTGACCGACATGGCAATTTTGATGTCTTTGTGATTTCTGCGTCCGGTGGTCCGGCGCAACGTCTAACGTTCAACTCTGCGCAGGATATTCCCAACTCCTTTACTCCGGACGGTGAGCGGATTCTTTTCAGCTCTCGGCGGATCGATTCCGCGGCCGCTGCGATCGGTTCGTTGCGGATGGCCGAACTCTACTCCATACCGGCCGCCGGCGGCCGGCCGCGTCAGGAACTTTCGACCCAGGCCGAATATGCTAGCTACAATCCCGATGCTTCGCAGCTCGCGTTCCATGACTACAAGGGGATCGAGGATCGTTGGCGGAAGCATCACACATCCAGCGTTACCCGCGACATCATGCTCCGCGACTCAAAAACAGGTAAGCAAACGCGGCTGACGGAGTATGGCGGTGAAGATCGCAACCCCGTTTGGTCCGCCGATGGTAAAACCCTCTACTACCTCTCCGAGGAGGGAGGAACGTTCAACGTCTGGAAGATTGATCCAGCCGATCCCGCCAAGCGGAGTCAGTTAACCCAGCATAAAACGCACCCGGTCCGTTTTTTGAGCCTCGCCAAAGATGGCACTCTGGTGTACGGGTTCAACGGCGAGATTTGGAGCAAGCCGGAGGGAGAACCTACGGAGCAGGTTGCGATCAAAGTGGCCGCCGATCAGCGGAACAACGATGCCCGCCGGGAAGTCCGCAGCAGCGGCGCCTCCACGTATGCCGTTTCCCCTAACGAGGAGGAGGTGGCTTTGATCGTGCGTGGGGAGGTGTTTGTCACATCGGTCGAATTCGGCACGACAAAGCGTATTACCGATACCCCCGAGCAGGAGCGGAATGTTACCTGGGGCGAGGATGGTCGCACGCTCTATTATGACAGCGAGCGCGACGGTTCCTGGAACCTCTACAAGGCTACGATCGCCCGCGAAGAGGATGATTCGTTCGCCGACGCTGCGGTAGTGACCGAAGATGCGCTCCTGGTCACACCCGACGAGACGTTTCAGCCGGTGGTCTCACCGGACGGCAAAAAGCTCGCGTACCTCAAGAATCGCGACGAGATCATGGTGATGGACCTGGAGTCGAAAAAATCGAGCACAGTCATTCCGCGACGCAAAAACCACTCCTACGCCGATGGCGACATCGAATACGCCTTCTCGCCCGACTCGCGCTGGCTAACCGCCACGTACCACGGCCACCAGCTTTGGACACCGGAGGTAGCGGCGGTCAAACTTGCCACCGGCGATATTGTGAACATTACGCAGAGCGGATATGCGGAGGAGTTGCCCTTATTCAGTTCCAATGGCAAGGTCCTCCTCTATGCGAGCAACCGGTACGGCGAGCGGGGTCATGGAAGTGACGGCCGCGAGGCCGATATTTTCGGGCTCTATCTGAATCAGGAGGCGTATGACGAGGCCCATCTGAGCAAAGCCGATCTTGCGCTCAAGAAAAAGCGGGCGAAGAAGAAGAAGGAGAGAGAGAAGAAAAAGAAGGATAAAGAGAAAGAAAAAGATAAAGACGACGACGCAGAGGAAGAGAAGGACGAGGGCGACGATAAAGAGGACAAAGAAGATTCCGGAAAAGAGTCGCCGGAGAAAAATGAGGACTCAAAAGAAAATGCTGACAAAGAAAAAGAAGGCGACGAAAAGAAAACGTCCGATACAGACGAAAAGAAGAAGGATAAGAAGAAGGTCGACCCGATCAAGTTCGAACTTGAAGATCGTGACGCACGGCTGAAGCGAATGACGGTGATGTCCGCGCCGATCGGCAGTTTCGATCTTTCGCCCGATGGCGAACATCTCCTCTTTACGGCAAAGTTCGAAAATAAGTGGGGTCTTTGGGTCAGCAAATTGCGCGACCGCTCGACCACCAAGGCGATGAGCCTGAGTAGCCCGGGCACTGTTCGGTTCACCAAAGACGGCAAAAGTGCATTTATCCGGCAGGGTGGCGGGATTTCTAAGCTGAGCGTCGCTGGTGCCCTCACGGGCGGAAAGGCGACTGCAAAGCCGGTAAAATTCTCAGCGGAGCTGAATATTGACGGGCCGAGCGAACGAAAATACATTTTCGATCACGTCCACCGGCAGACCGCCGAAAAATTCTACGATCCGAAGATGCACGGGATCGACTGGGACGCGATGCGCGACAATTACGAGGCATTTCTTCCGAGCGTTACCAATAATTATGACCTCTGCGAACTTTTGAGCGAGATGCTCGGTGAGTTGAACGCCTCACATACCGGTGCCCGCTACTATCCGAGACTCGGGGGAGATTCGACCGGCGCGTTGGGACTGCTCTTTGACGATGCGCACGAGGCCGACGGGCTAAAGGTACTTGAGGTGATCCCGAGGGGGCCGTGCGACAAAGCAGATGTGAAGATCGGTCCAGGCCACTTGATCACACACATTGACGGCGAGCGATTGACGGCGGATATCAATCCTTTCTCGCTATTGAACCATAAGAGCGGAAAGCTGGTGCGGCTCACGCTGCACGACGGCGAGGCGGACGAGGAGTGGGAGGAATTTATCCGGCCCACATCGTCGTATGCTCAGGCTAATTTGATGTACCGCCGGTGGATTGAGAACTGCCGGAAACGATGCGAAGAGCTTTCCGGTGGTCGGATCGGCTATGTGCATGTGCGGAGCATGGACGAATCGAGTTTTCGACACGTCTTCTCTGAAGTGTTGGGCCGCAACTACGACAAGGAGGCCCTAGTGGTCGACACCCGCTTTAACGGAGGCGGCTGGCTGCATGAGGATCTTGCAACATTTCTCAACGGGGAACTGTACTGCTATTTCATTCCCCGGGGACACAAACTGGGCGATCTCGGCGGTGAGCCGGTCGACAAGTGGACCCGCCCGGTCGCAGTGCTTCAGAGCGAGAGTAATTATAGCGATGCCCACTTCTTTCCCTGGGCCTTTAAGCGGAAAGGGATTGGCAAGCTCATCGGTGCGCCGGTCCCTGGAACCTCTACAGCAGTCTGGTGGGAATCGCAGATCGAACCGAGGCTCATCTTCGGGATCCCACAGGTGGGGATCACCGATCTTTCCGGACGCTATCTGGAAAACTGGCAGCTCGAGCCCGATGTGCTGGTGATCAACGATGCCGAGTCGGTGGGCCGGGGCGAGGACAAGCAGCTTGCGCGTGCTGTCGAAGAGCTCATCAAGGAAGTCGACGCCGAGAAACAGAAGAAGGCAGCGAAGAAGTAAACGGCCTCGCGTGAACGGTTTCTTTTCTAACCGATTACCACATTTCAGATAGGGTTCGTGGCCGGCTGCATTTGTTCATACACGCCACGTGTTCAGCACCTAAAAAACATTCTCTCGAGGGAGCATGCCCTTCTGTGATACTATGAGTAGCCATTTTAATTTGTTACTATTTTGTGATGTGCATGAATACATCTTTATGAGGGCAGTCTCATGGCAACAGGTTTTTACATTCGGCGGGGCCAGAAAACAGTCGGTCCAATCAGTATCGAAAAAATCAAGGCAAATCTTGACACGGGTAAAATAATTCCGACCGATCTGGTTGCTCCATCACCAGATGGTCCCTGGGAAACCATTAACGATCATGCCCTGCAGACCACTACAACTATCGATCCTCAGGAATCAAAACAAGTTTCACCCAAACTAACAACAAAGGTTGCGCCCGAACTTGGCTCTTCTCAGACACAGCCTCCGGAAAACCAAAAAACGAGAAAACCATTTTTGCCCATTGCGGCGATATTTTTTGGACTGGGGTTTATCGGCGCAACGCTAGGCGGTTCAAGATCAGATGCGCTAAACGCGTTAGGCGGTTTTTGCCTGCTTTTATGGATATTGTTTTCAATTATCGGACTTGCAGATAAATATGTTACCAATCGCGGAGTCCCGGTTAAACCAAACCGACCACTCAATGTTCTATCTTGGCTACTACCTTTGCTCGGCATGGGTGCAATTCTTTTGCAACTCATGATTCCGGCAATTGCGGCTGTTAGGCGAGCAGCCGAAGAAAGCACAATCGACGCTCATCGTGCGGCTGCCTCGCAGGAAGCCAGCAGTTATGCCATTGAGACTGATAAGCAAGAGCCTGCCTCAGTACAAAATCCTCAGGTCGTCTCCGGAAATACATTTGAGGATTTCGACTATGCATTTTCACTAAGACGCCCTTCGACCAACTGGCAATTTCTGAGTGAAAAGAATGCGGCTCAGCTACATCCGGATGCAATGATGGCAATGACGGGAGCAAAGATGCCAGGTTTCTTCGCCGTTATTGCTGAAGAGCTTGAGGGTTCGCTCGACACGTACGTACATCTGATTGCATCAAATTATGGTGAGGATGCAGTACTGGGCAAGGAATCTCTGGAGATTGATGGTCGGCCCGCGGTAAAGATGACATTCAAGCAGACGATCAACGGCATTGAATTCAGATATGTCAATTGCCTTCTGAAAAAGAATGATTTTGCATTCCAATTGGTTGGTTGGGCGACCGCTAGCCAGTTCGCAAGTGTGGAACGCGACCTAGAGGCTATTGCAACATCATTTGCATTTGCAAAGGACCGCCAGCCGAGGGCCCGTAGCCGAGTTGGCATAGAGGATGACTATGGGTTCGATTGGATAATTAAAGACAACGTCTACTCAAACGCTTCTTTTGGCTTCCGCCTAATACCGGCCAATGGTATGCGGCTTATGGGACGCGACGAATTAATGCAGATCAATAACGCAGCGGATGCGGGTCTCGTGAGTAGCCAGCCGGCCACCTATCACATGTATTTGGTCGAGAAGACCAAAGATGATTTAATCGGAAAATTAATAAGTGACTGGGAAAAAGAGATGGGGGTGGATTCAAGCGGTGTCCAAGAGGCTGCCGTAGAATTTGCCGGTCAGGATGCTCGGCAACGTGTTTATCATGATATTGAAATCGAAGGTATTCTTTTCGATTGGACATGGACCTACTTTCTCCGCGATGGGGTGCTTTATCGTTACATATCTTGGTGGCCATCCTCTGATCGCAAGGATGCGTTGCCGGTCTTTGAAAAATCCTTGAATCAACTTTCATGGCTCAATGGCGATCAGCAGCGTTCGCTGCAGCAGGAGCTCTCTCTGCTTGATGCGAACAATGCGGTAGGAGCCGACTATAGCCTGCGCAATGGGGTGTTTCGTGATTTTGCCGGTGGCTACACCTACACCTTGCCTTCAGGTTTGTGGAAAGCGAATGCCGGAGATGCGGCCCTTACTGAAAACCCCGAATGCCGACTGGACATTGGCAAATCTGATGAGGGTATTTATCTCCAATTAATACCCGAGAAGGACTTGGATATGTCCGCTGAGGAGTATCACCGAGCGATTCTTGCCAATTTTGAGGTCGCCGCCGACACCCCGATTGAAGAGGCAAAATCAGGCACACTTGATCTGAAACTCTCCAGCTTTGACACCGAGCATGACGGCATTTCCTTAACGTGGCGACTTGCGAGTGCTGTACGGGATAACCGGTATGTCCAATTGTTGGCGTGGGCCGTGAAAGACAACGAATCACAATTGAACCATCGCCTTTCAGAACTTTTGCAGGGATTGAGTCTCCCCGAAAATTCCCCGCAGGCGGTGAAACGAACCAGTCATGCGATTCAGGATTATCGACTTGGGTATCAGATGTCGTACAAACCTGACTGGAAAGCAGAACCAACGGCACATCCTTCTTTGGGTCCTATAGCCAGCATGATTTCAGTGGAACATCCCAGGGGCGCTGTCATCGGAATGGGAGTGTGCACACCCATGACCGACTTTACTGAAG
>JABABY010000071.1:0-229 GCA_014237955.1 Planctomycetota bacterium | reverse complement strand
GCGATCAAACTCGACCCCACAACCCGCGTGGATTCCGAGTCGACACTTGCTGGATTGCCGGCCCGCTGCGTACGATTCAAAGGAATGGCCGGGAGACAATCTGCGCAGGCAGCAATCTGGATCGCACGAAGAGGAAATACGGCATATCTCTTATTGGCACTGGGTGAAGAAGGCCTGGATATGGAGAAGTACAAACAATATTTCTCACTGCTGGACTAGCACAAGTGAA
>JABABY010000070.1 GCA_014237955.1 Planctomycetota bacterium | reverse complement strand
TGGAGTCGGCGGTGCCGTCGTGCAGGGATACCGAGCCGTTCTGAATGACGACATTGACATCGCGGTAAAGATCGACAGCGACGGTCAGATGGATCCTTCGCTTGTACCGTACCTTACAAGTTCGATCGCCAGTGGATCCGCTGACTATGCCAAGGGGTGCCGCTTCTACAGCCTGAAAGACATGCAGTCGATGCCGTACGTCAGGCTGCTGGGTAATGCAGCTCTGTCGATCATCAACAAACTTACCAGCGGATACTGGACCGTGGTTGATCCCACAAACGGTTTCACTGCCATCCATCGCGCTGCATTGCAACAGCTACCACTGAACAGAATTTCGCAAGGTTACTTTTTTGAAAGTGACATGCTGTACCGACTCTCAACCATCCGAGCGGTTGTCAAAGATGTCCCGATGGCTTCAGTCTACAAAGACGAAGAAAGCCAACTGAGAATTAGTCACGTCCTCTTCAAATTTCCGCCACTCTACGCACGAGCGTTTGTGAAGCGAATTCTCTACTGCTACTTTCTTCGCGACTTCAACGCCGTCAGTCTGCATTTTCTGATAGCGATGGCCCTGTTGATTCCCGGTACGTTCTGGGGCAGCTACCACTGGTGGAAATCTATCGAGACCGGAGTCATCGCCACGACTGGTACTGTCATGCTTGCCGTGCTACCGCTGATTCTGGGTTTTCAGTTTCTACTGGGGGCCATTCAAGGAGATATGGCCCATCAACCCGATGAACCAGTTCAGAAAACAACCGATCGCACCGGACGACGACGACAAATGTCGATGCAAACGACCAATGGTTCCCGCAACAGAAGATAAGCTGGATGTCTGACACTGAGCAAAACGATTTGCCGGCTCCCTCAAAGTGCGAGCGATGCATCGGACCATTGTTCGGTTTTGCAGCCATGCTGGTCGTCAATGCCCTCTACCTCGCCTGCAAGGGCGTGTTCATCGCTCCGGATTCCTCGTTTTACATGCGCGGAGCCGACCAGCTTGTCGCCGCCGGATTCGACTTTCAGGCATTCCTGAATGACTCTCCGGCATTCGGGCAGTACATCGGTTTTGTCACCTGGTGCGCCATCCTGAAAAGCATCTTCGGAGAAAACTGGTCTGCCGCCGTTGTCGGAGGAAACGCCGTTGCTAATGCACTCACGGTGGCTGTACTGACCAATGCGTTACGCCGAACGGGTGTCTGCTGGCAGGCTCGACTCAGTACCATTGGCTGGTGCATGATTGCGTTTGACCTGCTCGTCTGGTCCAAAGGGTTGCTGTCGGACCCAACGTTTCTCGTGCTGGCAACGTCCGCGGTTACTATCTCTGCAGGTTGCGTCAGACCGCTGACATCCAGTCTATCGCGACAAGCCGGAATGCTGAGTCTAGCCACTGTGTTGAGCCTTGCGGCAATCTGCTGGCGTCCAACAGGCATTGCGCTCGTCGCCCCTTTGAGTGTTTGCGTAGCGCTCCGCCTGCTTTCGCAACGCTTCCGCTTCAAACGAACCTTCACGCTGCTGGCGACGCTTGTCTTGGTCGAAGCTGGTTTCCTCTTATTTGCTCACTTCATGTCCGAGCCAGAAAGCTGGCCGCTCCCGTTTGGTGGTGGACACATCAGCTACACGGCTCATTATTACGACGACGGTCAGATTGTCTGGAAGCGATACGCGACGTACCACGCTGAGCCAGAAACACTGATAGACTACCACCTGATCACGCTCGACCGACTGCGCTACTGGTCGGAGCAGCAGGGGACGAAGGTTTGTTTCTATTTCACGAGCGATGGTGACGACGAGATCAAGATTACGTACGCAGAGTTGGACATGCGTGCTCGCGCCATTGCTGCGCACTTAACCGAGATGGGGATGTCGGGTGAGCGTGCGTTGCTTCTGTATCCTCCGGGCCTTGAGTTTGTAGCTGCTTTTTTTGGCTGCCTCTATGCCGGGATGGTTGCCGTGCCTGCATATCCTCCGCGGCGTAACCGGAATATGGGGCGCATCCAGGCGATCAGTGACGACGCGGGCGCAAAAATTGTTCTCTCGGCCAGCGAGGTAACAGATCGTGCCCAGGGGTTACTCGATGAAGCACCCCATCTAAAAGAATTGACTTGGTTGGCAACCGATGAAATTCCCGATGAGCTTTCTTCCAATTGGAAAGAGCAAAGCCCAAAGGAAGATCAACTCGCCGTTCTCCAATACACATCTGGCTCAACAGGCATGCCAAAAGGCGTCATGCTTTCCCACGGCAATCTGATGCATAACTGTGCGCTGATCACCTATGGTTTTGATACAACTCGCGATGGATCGGGGGTGACTTGGCTCCCGACGTATCACGATATGGGTTTGGTGGGTGGTGTTTTACAACCGCTATTCATCGGACGCTTCAATGTGTTCATGCCCCCAATGGCTTTTTTGCAAAAGCCGGTTCGTTGGCTGAAGGCGATTTCGAAATATCGTGTCACGATCGCCGGTGGGCCCAACTTTGCCTATGCACTCTGCAACGAAAAGATAACTCCAGAGCAGTGTGAAGGTCTTGACCTGAGTCAATGGAGTGTTGCTTTCAACGGTGCCGAACCGATCCGTCCGGACACACTCGAAGAATTTGCGCGCAAGTTCGCACCCTATGGATTCCGTGCGGAGACTCACTACCCATGTTATGGGTTGGCCGAGACTACCCTGATCGTTACGGGGAGTGTCAAAAAAGAGTTACCGGTTATTCGCTCGTTTGATAGCGAACAGTTGGAAAAACATGTGGTGACTGAGGTGGCGGATGATCATGCTACGGCTCGTCGTCTTGTAAGTTGTGGGCGACTTTTTCCAGACATGGAAGTATTGATTGTCGACCCCGAGTCGCATGTAAAGTTATCGAAAGGCCGGGTCGGCGAAATTTGGGTTGCCGGTCCGTGTGTCGGGGTTGGTTATTGGAACAAGCCCGAAGAAACAGATCAGATATTTCATGCTCGCTTGGTTGATGGTGATCGTGATTATTTGCGAACGGGCGACTTGGGATTTTGTCAGGACAACCAACTGTTTGTCACCGGTCGGTGCAAGGATCTGATTATTGTAAGAGGGCGTAATCTCTATCCGCAGGACATTGAAAAAACGGTGGCGCAGTCCCATGCGTGCCTTCAGGAGGGTGCTGGCGCCGCTTTTTCTATCGAAGTAGATAACGATGAACGCCTCATTATTGCTCAGGAGATCAAGCGACAGCACCGTCGTATTAAACATGATGCGGTCTTTGACGCGATTCGTCATGCTGTATTGCAGGAGTACGATGTTCCGGTACATACGGTGCTGCTCCTAAAAGCAGGGAAGTTGCCGAAAACATCGAGTGGAAAAGTCCAACGCAATGCATGTCGCCATCAATTTGAGGCGAATACACTCGAGGTATCGGGCCGTTGGTCCATCGGAAGTGATGTTTCTATGGCGCGAACGCTGCCACCGGCACATTCGCAACCGGAATTGGTGGCCTCGTCGGTTGCCCGCACTATCCAGGGTTGGCTGGTTGACCGTATTGCACGACAGATGCGTAAGAATCCGCAGGATGTCGATGTTCATGCATCCTTCGACCGTTTTGGGCTCGACTCGTTGGCACTGGTGAGCATTTCGGGTGAATTGGAAGATTGGCTCGGTCAACCGGTATCGCCAACGCTGCTTTACAGCTACCCGACCATTGCGACACTGGCTGGACATCTCGGGTCCCGAGGACAGGGTATTGATTCACCTCGAGGAGTGTCCCGGCGAAGTCGAGGTGAACCGATTGCGATTATCGGTGTAGGTTGTCGTTTCCCCGGTGCGGATACGATAGAGTCGTTTTGGCAATTGTTAAAAAACGGGTTTGATGCGATCGGAGAAATTCCGAAAGACCGTTGGGACGTTGATCGCTACTACGACCCTGACCCGGGCGTCAGTGGGAAAATGTATACCCGCTGTGGTGGTTTTTTGCGGCAGGTGGATCAGTTCGATCCGCAGTTTTTCAGCATTGCTCCACGCGAAGCTGTGGGCATCGATCCCCAGCAACGATTGTTGTTGGAAATTGCCTGGGAAACGCTCGAAGATGCCGGCCAAGCACCCCACCACCTTGAGAAGGAACGTACGGGCGTATTTGTGGGGATTAGTACATGTGATTATGCACGAGTCAGTTCCCGCGGTCATGGTATGGAAGCTATCGATACCTACACAGCAACGGGTACTTCCTGCAGCATTGCGGCTGGGCGATTGGCATACTTTCTTGGTCTCAGCGGACCCTGTCTCGCGATCGATACTGCCTGTTCATCGTCCTTGGTCGCGGTACATCTGGCAGTCGAAAGTCTTCGCAAGGGCGAATGCAATTCGGCGTTGGCTGGTGGTGTGAATCTGATGCTGGACCCCTCCACAATGATTGCCCTTTCGGAAGTCAGGGCGCTGTCGCCGGATGGACGTTGTAAGACATTCGATCAGAGTGCCGATGGATACGTGCGTGGCGAAGGCTGTGGAATGGTGCTGCTCAAGCGGCTTTCAGATGCCGCTAAAGATGGAAATCAGATTTTAGGGCTGATCCGCGGTTCTGCTGTGAATCATGATGGCCATAGTAACGGGCTGACGGCCCCCCATGGACCTTCACAAGAAGCACTTATTCGCGAAGCGGTGGCTGATGCGGGCATCAAGCCATCCGACGTCGATTATGTAGAAGCCCATGGAACAGGAACCTCCCTTGGTGATCCTATTGAAATGCAAGCACTCGCCAATGTACTCGGCGAGGGACGTAGTAAGACACGGCCTTTGACAGTTGGTTCCGTAAAGACAAATATCGGACACTTGGAGTCCGCAGCAGGAATCGCAGGTCTGATTAAGGCTGTTCTGGCACTTCGGAAAGGCGAACTGCCTCCACACCTAAATCTAGAACAACCAAATTCGTACATTCCTTGGGATCATATCCCAGTGGTAGTCCCGACCCGGCTGCGGAGTTGGCCTTCCCGTCGTGGCCGTCGGATTGCGGGCGTTAGCTCTTTTGGCTTTAGTGGTACCAATGCACACCTTGTACTTGAGCAGGCTCCAGATCCCCCCGAAGTCCGTCCGGAAACGGATCGCCCCAAGCACCTGTTGGTTCTTTCAGCAAAGAGCGAACAGTCTCTTAAGGAATTGGCGGGAAGATACCATGATGCCCTGGACAATGGCTTACAATTCCCCAATATTTGCTACACCGCAGCCACGGGTCGCGCACATTTTTCCCATCGTCTTGCCTTGTCCGCGGATGGTATTGATCAGGCAAAGCAGCTGTTGGTGGCAGGGCGTGATGGACAACGATCAGCAGGGCTTAAGCGGGGTCAAGCAGAGAACCAGCAACCGACAAAAATCGCTTTTCTCTTTACCGGGCAGGGTTCCCAATACGTTGGGATGGGGCAAGAGCTTTATCAGACACAGCCGACATTTCGTCGGACACTCGATCGTTGCAACCAGATTTTAAACGAATATTTAGATATTCCGCTACTGGATGTTTTGTACCCGAAAGATGGCGCGAATTCTCCGCTGGATGAAACAGCCTACACGCAGCCCGCCCTGTTTGCGATAGAGTATGCCCTTTATGAATTGTGGAAGAGTTGGGGAATTGAGCCGCAACTCGTCGTAGGGCATAGTGTTGGGGAGTATATCGCTGCCTGTGCTGCCGGGGTCTTCAGCTTGGAAGATGGTCTGAAATTGATTGCGACACGCGGTCGCCTCATGCAGCAGCTTCCGAATACGGGACAGATGGTTGCCATCATGGTCAACGAGTCGCGAGTGGCCCATGCAATTGAGCAGAGCGGTCGCAGCGATATTTCCATTGCAGCGGTCAACGATCCGAACCAAACCGTGGTTTCAGGAGCCGATGATGCCATCGATGTTGTGGTCAGTTCTCTACAGGCTGACGGGGTGCGTGCAAAGCGGCTTATTGTTTCTCATGCTTTTCATTCAGAGTTGATGGAGCCGATGCTGGATGATTTTGAAAAAGTTTGTGAGGAAATTCACTTTTCAGAGCCGGCCATTCCGATTGTCTCCAACGTCTATGGCCGTGTGGTATCGACAGAAATTGCTGCAGCAGATTATTGGCGAACCCACATTCGTGAAACGGTCCGATTTGCGGACGGTGTTCGGCAACTGGAAAATCAGCATGTGAATGTTTTTCTTGAAATTGGGCCCAAGCCAATCCTTACTGCTTCGGGGCGAAGATGTACCAGTGGAGACGGCTATATCTGGGTTCCCAGTTTACGGGAGAGTCGGGACAACTGGTCCCAGATACTCCAGAGCCTAGCGGATCTCTATGTTCGTGGCGTGGACATTGATTGGGCGGGCTTTGACCGAGATTATCCGCGGCGGAAGATATCTCTGCCCCATTATGCTTTCCAGAGGAAACGATATTGGGTTGATGAAGTCACTCCCGACCCCGACGTCGATGAAAAACCGCAAACATCGGAGCAAGAAAGTCCTGCGAGCCAGCAGGTAAACCAGCAGGTAGAGAATCTTGAGAATGCTTTCTACGAAATACAGTGGCAACCGAAATCACGGCTCGACCAGCATTTGCCTAGCAAGCCGGCAGACTATATTCCGCAGCCTGCGGTTCTCGCCGATCGGGTGCAAGCTGAAGTGGATCGCCTGAATCAACAGTTTGCCCTCCCGAGGTATCAGGATTTTGACCGGGAACTCGACCGACTCAGCGGTGCCTATGTCCGCTCTGCACTGAGCCAGCTTGGGTGGACACCCACTTCCGGTGAAAAAATTAGCGAAGCCGATCTGAGTGTGCGTCTTGGTATCATCGAGCCACACCGGCGTTTGTTTAAACGTTTGCTGGAAATATTAGCCGAAGATGGGCTTCTGGAGTCTTCTGCGGATGGTTGGATTGTGGCGGATGAAGTCCCCTTGGAGCCAGATCCCAAAAAAATGCAATCGCTGATTGCTGACCGCTTTACCGAATGCGGTGCGGAGTTGACGTTGCTCAGAGGGTGTGGAGAACATCTGGCTGAAGTGCTTAGTGGAAAAACCGATCCACTGCAGTTGCTTTTCCCCGGCGGCTCCTCGGAACTTGTCGAGTCGCTTTATCAAGAATCCCCTTTTGCTCGGACGCTCAATGCTCTGGTTGAAGAGACAGTCGTACAATCGCTCACAGACTTGGATGTCGATCGGCCACTCAAAATTCTGGAAATTGGTGCGGGTACTGGTGGCACCTCGTCGCAAATCATTCCACGGTTGCCAGCGGATCGGACAGAATATGTTTTCACAGACGTATCTGAACTTTTTACTCGCAAGGCGCAGCAGAAATTTAGCGGTTATCCCTTTGTTCGTTATGGCGTATTGGATATTGAACAGGATCCTGCCAGTCAGGGCTTTGCAAAAGGACAATTCGATGTGGTCCTGGCAGCCAATGTGGTTCATGCAACACAAGATCTAAGCGTGACCATGGGCAACATTCGCGATCTGCTCAAGCCCCACGGAATGGTTGTGCTGCTTGAGGGTGCTCGCACACAAAGGTGGTTGGATCTGATTTTCGGAATGACCGAAGGCTGGTGGCGATTTACCGATACGGACCTGCGGCCACACAATCCACTCATTTCCCCGCGACAGTGGACGCATTTGCTTGAAAATGGTGGTTATGAGCAGGCAATCGCCATGCCCGCAGAGGATTCTGATCCGCAAAATTCGGAGACTCAAAATGTGACCGCTCCACATGTGGTTGTGGTTGCCCGCAATAGCGATTCGGAGTGTGTAGGAACCGACAAAGAGAAAGCACATTGCCAACAGACTGGAACCTGGATTGTACTGGCCGATGGTGATGGGGTGGCGGATGCTTTGCGGGCTCAATTGCAGGTGGCGAACTGCGCAGTCGTCTCGGTCGATAGTGGTGGCGGATACGAATGCATTAGCAAAACAGAATTTACGATAGATCCGTCAAACAGTGAGCAATTCCAACAGATGCTTTCTGAAGTTGGGCAGAGTGATCTGCCAGCCTGTTGCGGTATCCTGCACCTTTGGAGTCTCAATGCCAGTGACAATGATCACCTTGATGTGGATGGTATTGGGAAGGCCCGTGCATTGGGTCCCGAGAGTCTGGTCTATCTGATTCAGCATGGACAGCAGTTGGCGCAATCGGAATCACCAAAGATCTACCTAGCGACGCGCGGTGCCCAATCTGTTGGACAGCAACGAGAAGTTCCCGGACTCATTCAGGCACCTCTGTGGGGAATAGGACGTGTTGTTGCTGAGGAATTACCCGCAATGTGGGGTGGGTTGATTGACCTTGATCCATTTGAGACAGCTGCCGCATCTGCGGATCGGTTGTTCAACGAAATCTCAGAACCCGATCACGAACGTCAAGTTGCCTATCGCGATGGGCAACGCTATGCGGCGCGGCTTGTTCCCAAACCCACACGGGCGGCCGATGCAGCGAATTTGCGGTGGCGAACGGATGCAAGCTATTTGATTACCGGTGGTCTGGGAGATCTCGGCCTGCAGGTAGCCCGCTGGATGGTACACCAGGGAGCCCGTCAGATTATTTTAGTCGGTCGGAGTGAAATGCCGCCTCGCGCACATTGGAACGTTGTTGCTGAAGAAAATCCACGGCTTGCTGGTCAGGTTGAGGCAATTCGTGAAATGGAACAAAACGGTGCTCGCATCTTGTTGGCTTCTGCTGATGTTAGTAAGCCATTGGCGATTGAAAATGTGTTGTCGAGTGCCGAGGCGGAAGGATGGCCACCGGTGCGGGGAGTTGTGCATGCCGCGGGCGTTGTTGATGCCCAGCAACTCATCGATTTGGACATTTCAAAACTACAAGCGGTGCTGGAGCCGAAGGTCAGTGGAACCTGGTTTTTGCATAAAGCATTTGATGGCGCCCAACTCGATTTCTTTGTCAATTTTTCTTCGGGTGCTTCGTTGCTGGGTTCGCCTTTGTTAGCGAGTTATGCGGCGGCCAACGCATTTCTTGACGCCATTGCACATCATCGTCGCGCTACGAGAGAGGCGGCGCTGACAGTGAATTGGGGTTTTTGGGATGAAGTTGGCATGGTAGCCCGCAGCCAGCGAGAAATGGGTCGTGGCTTTGCACCGCAAGGCATGTTTTCCTTTTCTCCACAACAAGGATTATCAGCCCTTGAACAACTTCTTAAGGAAGGTGCAACACAGACGGCAGTCATCCCCGCAGACTGGCCTCAGTGGTGGCAATTCCATCCCCGTGCTGCGCAATCCTCGCTATTTGCTGATTTGGTACAGATGGAGATTGGCATCCAGACAGATGAGGCGATCGCGGAACCCATGATGGGATCCACGATATCACGCCAGATCATTCGTGATGCGAGTGAAGCTGAGCGGCCGAAACTCCTGGAAGAATTTTTGGCCGATCAACTGTCTCGAGTACTGCGGATGTCTCCAGACGAACTGGATATCCATCAACCGCTGAATAATTTGGGAATTGATTCGCTTATGGCGGTAGAATTACGCAACCAT
>JABABY010000006.1 GCA_014237955.1 Planctomycetota bacterium | reverse complement strand
AGCAAACCGCCGGCCGGAATCATGTTGATCCAACAGCCGGGGCGGCTTACCTGTGTGATCTTGAAGTACTTTTGGTCTGTGAGGTCAAACATCGCGGCATTTGAGTCGCGGAAGAAGAAGGCCCCACCCGATGCCGAAACCGTTCCACAACCTCCTCGATGCCTCTGATCCCACTGCCAGTCGCTCACGGGCTCCCCAGTCCGCAGGCGGTAGGCAAAGGGTTCTGCAAAAAGGCGGTTGCCAATCAGGACCGGGTGGTGGTCCTGTTCACCATGATCGCCCCCAGAAGAAGTTTTATTATTCTGCGACTTTTTCCAGAGCAGCTTCCCAGTCTTCGCATCGTAGGCATGTAGGTCGTACCAGACCTGTGATTCACCCTTCTTGCCCCTTGGCTGATTTCGCGAGCCAACGGTCACCAAAATATTTTGGCCGTAAAGGGCATAGAGGTGGTGCTCGATCGCCGCATAATCGACCGCTTGCTCCCAGGCGATCTTACCGGTTGCTGTAGAGATCGCCACCAGTTTTGCGTCCCGGTCGAGAGCCTTGTCGATCTTCACCCGACCGGTTGTTTTCGGGTTGACCGGTTTCGCAACTTCAACAAAGTATATTTGTTTTCCACCTAAGGTGATGGTTGGATTGAGAATCACACGATTGGCCGGCGCATAGAGCCACTGTCTCTTCCGAGTTTTTTGATCGAAAGCAAACAGAGAATTGCTAATAACAATTGGACGATAATCCCAGTAAGTGCCTTCGATGATCGACTTCCGGCTATGGCCGCGACGAATGCCACCCGCAGGAACACCACTACCGAAAAGGAGCCCATCATCACACGCAACAAGGCCCCACTCGAGCGACGATGGTTCCCCTGAGGAAGGCACCTCAAATTGCCAGACAGGCTTTCCATCCGTGGCGGAAAGTAAGGTGCACATTTTTCCGGCCGCAACAAAAATCCCTTCTTGCGCCGCACACATCGTGCCGCAATCCCGCAACATACCGATCCTCCGCGAACCGGGAACATCGACCTCCCAGCGGACGGTTCCGTTATACGCATCGACCCCATATATTTTTTCATTTCCAGGGACATAGAGTACTCCCGATTTGTACAGAGGAGCTGCGCTCCGATGGTGTCGGTCGACCATAGATTGCGGTCCTGGTAGCCCAAACCATTGGAGGGCCAATGGGCCGCGAACGTGGATGTCCCCGCTACAGGCCGTATTGGCAGCGTTTCCGTAAAGGTGCGTCCACTCGCCCGCTCCATCGAGTGGTTTGCGAAAAGTGGGTTTCAGATCGGTTCCATTCCACAGACAGCCTCCCTCGGGCCGTATAACGCGCCACACTTCCTCCTCTGGTGGAAGCGACTCTGAGCCATCTTTGCGATTGGCTACCACAATGTTGAATATCCAATCTCCATAAGGAAGCCTTTTTGCGTTCTCAAGATCATGAACGACGACCTTTCCATAAAGTTGCCTTTGGTGGAGCTTCTCGCGCAGCGCGGCTGCTTTTTGAGCATGCGGAACAGCGACGACAATCTGCATCTGCGACTTGAGAGCTAAAGCTTCGGCCAGATCGCCCAAATCTTCCCCTAGCAAAAGACAATATCCTTTCCGGAGTCCACTAGCGTTAAGAATGTTCGCAGCCTGTCGGCCCGCCTTGTTTTTGGTCGATATACCGCCGCGTCTGTTTGCCGGTGCCGGGGGGACTATAGAAGTTTCTTGAGCCTTCGGCGTAAAACAATAAAGGTCTCCCTCCTGCGTGCTTGCCAGTAGGTGATCATTGGCCAGTAGGAGACTCGTGCAGGTACCCTCGATTGAAGCCTCCCAAAGTGGTTTACCCCCCTCGCGCGAAAAGGCAACCACACCTCCCGCTCCTCCACCGAAGATGACGTTACCCGCCTCGATCACAATTTGATCAAACGGCGGAAACAAAGTGGGCAGTTCGATAAAAGGATCTTTTTTTGAAGCGTCGAGTGATTCGAGCACGGATCCCCGGAGGTTGCGCCATGTGGCGGCAAACAATCGCCCTCCACGACGTCCTAAATAACCTTGCGGGGAGCTCGCTAGTCGTTTTTGGCGAATACGTTTTCCATCGTGAAGATCGAGTGATACAAGCCGGACGCCTTGGCGTGGGAACAAGCCGGTGGTGAAGAAGACGCGCCCCTTTTCAACAAAAATACCGCTACGGACCAACCCGGGATGGACCAACCGTCCATTACCGGGAAAAAAATTGCCCTCCGACTCATAGCGCCAAATTTGTTGGCCCGATGTTGCATTGAGGCAATACACCCGGCCGTCATCCGATCCAAACAATACCCGTCCGTCAGCGACCGTTGGTGCAAGCCGTATCGGTCCCTCAGCAAAAAAACGCCAGAGTGTCTTTCCGGTTTCCAGGTCCAGGCAATAGAGTTGATCGTTGCTCGAGGAGCCAAGGTAAATTCGTCCCTTGGAGACAACGGGCTCGAAACAGCGGTCGAAGTTGACCCTCGGTTGAAGATTTTGCTTGTTGTTCCAAAAATCCTGTTTGGCTGGTGGTGGCCATGCAGGTTCTGGAGCGGGCAACATTTTGCGGCGCCATGCCAGGTGTAGAGGCAGCCTCGGTTCAGCACCTGCCCGACCGCTGCGATAGTTGTCGTGGCCAAATGTGGGCCAATCACGCGTCGAGTCGTAGACTGCGAGAGCACCAGGAAAGTTCGCTTGTTGTGCGTCAAAGCGTTTTTTGATCTCAACTGCCGTAAGAGCCCGATCCCAAATGTGAACCGACCCAAGCTGCCCGGAAAAAAATGTCTGAGTTGGATTGTTTTCATTCTGTGCCGGAAGGATCCCGATTTGAATCTCGGGCGAACTGAGCGGCAATATATTTTCGCGCTGTTCAAAGGCTTCGGCCGCCAAATGGCCATCGACGTACAGCTTCTGCCGTTGCCCATCATAGGTTCCCGTTAGAAGGTACCACTGTCCCACTTGGTAGAAGGGGCGGGCAGTAAGCTGTGTGGATCGCTCTTTTTTCTCACTTGCGAGGGTAAAGAAAAAATGATCCGCATTTCCTCCCAAAATCCAGGCGATCCGTTTTTCCCCTTTGCACGAGATAAGACCGAAGCGCTTCTTGTTTTCTTCGGAGCGCACCCAAACTTCGAGGGAAAGGGCCGTTTTGGGGAGGGAGGCTGTTTGATCATTTGTGAGTCGTGTTGTCACTTGTTGTTGATTGCTGGTGAAGATTAAGGCATGCGGGGGCGTGTTGCCGAATTGTGGCCCGTGCAACTGCGATGGGATCACCTCACGGGGCAACCCATGCGCATGGTGCGAGAGAGGCGGGGAGGTCAAATCCCAATGTATTATCGGTTCGCTCTCTCTGTCAGCGGCAGATGCCATTGCTCCGGCTGCGGTGATTGCAACGAGCAGTTGTGCAATCCATCGGAATCGGACAAGATGATTGGGAAGTACCATAATGTTTCTATCCCGCACAAGCAGCATTTAAGAAGGGATGGTTGGCTACTTTGGGGTCGATGTCGTTGGATGTTCAGAACGTTCTGGCCAGTATATCTCCCCCCGATTTCCGGCAACATCCTCAATGCTTTGCAAACACTCTTTTTGAGCCGGTTTTACTGAATAAAATTAGCATCCTTCATAGTCCTTGGGCCGTATATCCAGACTAGAATAGGTAGATTCAATTTTCATTTAGGATGTACTGATGCTGCCTCCCCAGGACCGACTTCCGATTCTTGCATCTGCCGGACAGACTGGTGCAATCCTGGAAGATCTTGCGCTCGACCAGGCAGCAAAGCCGCTGCCAATGTCTCGTGCCGAAATGAACGATCGCGGCTGGGATCAGGTTGACGTTGTTTTTGTAACAGGCGATGCCTACATCGACCATCCGAGTTTTGCAGCCGCTATTCTCGGCCGCGTGTTAGAGGCGGCCGGTTTTCGTGTGGGTATTGTGTCGCAACCCGATTGGCATAGCTGTGAGCCGTGGAAAACGTTTGGCCGTCCGCGCCTTTTTTATGCAATTAGCGCGGGCAACATGGATTCGATGATCAATCACTACACGGCGAACCGCAAGGTTCGTAATGACGATGCCTATTCACCGGGGGGTCGGATTGGCATGCGCCCTGATCGGGCGACGCTCGCCTACTGTCAACGCGCTCGTGAGGCATTTAAGGGGGTTCCCGTGATTGCCGGTGGCGTGGAGGCATCTCTGCGGCGGCTTGCCCATTACGACTATTGGAGTGATAAGGTGCGGCGCTCGATTCTTCTTGACTGCAAAGCAGACATACTCGCTTTTGGAATGGGAGAGGAATCGATTTTGCAGATCGCGCGGCGCCTGGATGCGGGAGAGACAGTTCGCGATCTTCGCGACATGCGGGGTGTTGCCTATGCCATGGGGGCTTCGGAGACGCCCCCAGAGGATGCCATTACCATTCCGAGTTACGAAGAAGTCCTTGATGACAAAGTAGCCTTTTCCCGTGCGACCAAGATCATCCACAACGAAACAAATCCGTACAACGCCCGGCGTCTCATTCAGTGGCATGATCGTCAGGCCGTGGTTGCCAATCCACCCACGCTGCCGATTTCTGAACGTTCGATGGATTCTATTTATGCACTTCCGTATACCCGCAAACCACATTCTTCCTACAGCGAACCGATTCCTGCTTTTGAGATGATCAAGGACTCGGTCACAATCATGCGAGGCTGTTTCGGCGGTTGTACCTTCTGTTCGATCACCACCCACCAGGGACGTATTATCCAATCACGATCCGGTCAGTCGGTCCAGACCGAAGTGGACACGATGACGAAAGACAAAGGGTTCAAAGGAGTGATCAGCGATATCGGCGGCCCCACGGCCAACATGTATCAGATGCGGTGTGTACGACCAGAAGTCGAAGCCGTTTGTCGTCGCCAATCGTGCGTGCATCCGACGATTTGTAAATTACTGGGAACCGACCATGGGCCGCTGGTGCAGTTGATGAAAGATGTCCGCAAAACACCCGGAGTCAAAAAGGCGCTTGTAGCGAGCGGAATTCGGATGGATCTCGCCCGTCGGTCCCCCGAATACATGCGTGATCTCACCCGGTATCACGTGGGGGGGCACCTGAAGGTAGCCCCAGAGCATACGGATCCGCATGTGCTCGCTCTGATGCGCAAACCGTCCAACGATGATTTTGAGGAGTTTGCCAAAATTTTTAAGGGCGAATCCAAGCGCGCGGGCAAGAAGCAGTACTTGATTCCCTATTACATCGCCAGTCATCCGGGTAGCGATTTGGATGCTATGATCGATCTGGCGGTCTTTCTCAAGCGAACCGGTTATCGCCCCGATCAGGTACAGGATTTTATTCCGGCGCCGTTCGATGTGGCGACCGCCATGTACTACACGGGTCTCGATCCCTTTACGGGAAAAGAAGTCCACATCGCGCGCCACCTGCGGGATCGCAAGTTGCAGCGGGCGCTGATGCAGTTTTTCAAGCCGGAAAACTATTTTCAGGTACGCAAAGCACTCGAAAAAGTGGGTCGCCAGGATTTGATCGGCTCTGGTTGCGACGCCCTAATTGCATCTCGGCCGCCGAGAGAGGCCATTGAGGGGCGGCGGCATAAAGCGAATCAGGAGCACGAGGGCCATTACGTACATGGAATCGATGGCAAGAAAGCATCCAATAAAAAGAAACGTCAGTCCCGCAACAAGGCGGGTGCGGGCTATCGTCCGGAGAGGCCTTCATCCGGACAGCAACCGAGGAAGAGTAAGCGAAAACGGCCGAAGAAGTAATCAAACGAAAAAAGCGGCACCCATCCATCTCAGCGAGAGATTTCCGCGGTACCGCTTGGAGTCGGCGTGTACGACAGCATGGAATATTGTTGATCTAGTTGACCACCTCGCCACCAAATCCGGCTTCTTTGAGAGATTCTATCAACGATTTTCCATCATTACCTTTGTTGTCAAAGGTGACGACTGCTTTTTTCGTTGCAAAATCGACCTGTACATTTTTGACACCAGGTGCCTTTTTGAGCGCGGCCTCGACCCGAGGCTTACAACCTACTGGTCAGGTCATGCCGGAAATAGCAAGGGTAAGGCTGGGCAGGTTGGATGCCGCAGCCACATTGTTCAAGTTTGCGGATGCCGAAGACGCTTCTGGTGCTGAGCCTTGTTGCCCGCATCCCAGGAAGGCCAAAACAGCAAACAGGGCTCCGCCAAATGCCATGTTGTGTAAAAGCTTCATAGAAATGATCTCCTAAATGAAACGCATCGATCGAACGCTACCGATTATATACTTTTTCCACATGGGCGGTATTGCAGTTTTTCTGAAAAACCGTGTTGTTTTTTTGGAAAATTGCGCTGGTGAAAATTTTACTCGCCAGCACTAACGCTGCTTCTGGGTAATTTCTGCAAAGAGTTCGTCACACTCATCAAAGGAGAGATGGGTTGTTGCAATGTTGGTTTCGATCGTTTGCAGTTCGCCAATGGCACCATCGATTGGATCTGCCACACCATAGACAACCCGTCCAACACCGGTCCAAGCGATCGCGCCGACACATAAGATACAAGGTTCACTGGTGCAATAGAGTGTACAGTCTGCGAGCGATGAGGTGCCGAGACGTCGGCATGCTGAATCCAACGCATTGGTCTCTGCGTGGGAAAGACGGTCGCCACTGGTGGCCGCAGAATTGTACGCTTCTGCGATGATCTGGCCGGCCCTGAAAACGACAGCCCCATAAGGCTGATTTCCTTCTCGTTGACCCTCCCTGGCAATACGTACCGCAGCTAATAAAAGCTGTTTATCCTCTTTCGCATCACCCATGTCATTCTCCGGCCGGTTGCCGCTAGGCGCAAATTATTTAACCAACTCGATGACTCGCACTCCGGCATAATAATTGAGCCAACGACAATGTTTTAATATGGTAGCATCCATTTTCTGAGTGGCTCGAGAAAAATATTTTCGCAGTGGGGGTATGACTGCAACCAAATCGCTTGTTGGCAACTTAAAGGCCTTAGTGCGGTAGGAAGCAAAGCCACTCGCATAGACAGCCAATTCTTTATCGGTCAAAGGGCGCTCAAAAGGCGACACATTGCGACCTTGATACGGAATTAACTTGCGAAGATATTGTGCCATCTTCGAATTTCGGACAGGTTCCCGGAAGATCGCCCGCCCACCTTTCCGTAGCACACGCTTTACTTCACGCGCGGAGAGCGCAAGCTCTAGGTGATGCAAAATTGCCATGCCGAATACAATGTCTACTGAATCGTCTGGCAGGGGTACGTCATGAGCCGAACCGACGATAAATTCCACATCGGCCGTTACCTCATTAGCGATCAGTCACTTACGAGCAATATCGATTAAGTCAGGTGAAATATCGATCGCTTTGACCTCTGCTCCACGAAGCGCCAAGACGACGGTATTGGCCCCGTCGTGACACCCATATTCAAGTACCGTTTTGCCACGGATGTCACCAAGAAGGTGAAAGGAATATTCGAGTGGATGCCAGGTATCGGCAGGCGGATCGAGATAACGTTGAATATTAATTTCCTTCGATCGGAGTTCCTCTGTGTTGATCTTTGATGCTTCAGAGTTGCTCCGCTCCGCTTCAGCGCGTTCCCAAATTTGCAGCTCTTCAGTGGACATATTGATTTTTCAGCTAGAGATCATACGTATGCGATTAATTATGGTGTCCATTGGGGGAAGCTCCCAGCGTTTCGGAGTCTCCCATTCTCTTATTGTAGTATCTCTTCCAATGCGGGTTATGTGCGAGCGGGTGATAAGTACTCCAGGGGGAGGGCCGTCCCGCTGAGGGTGGCTAAGGGGACTCGAACCCCCGGCCTCCGGAACCACAATCCGGCGCTCTAACCAACTGAGCTATAGCCACCAACTGAAGCGTGAGTGATCATTCCACTACCCTGGATATAATAATGGTCCCCAGGGGGTCCGGTCAACGGTTTGCCCGCATCAAGGCTCTGGCCTCGTAGTTTGGCGTCCCAACAAAAAATCTCGGTACTGATTGTCGAGTACCGCAAGGCGCACCCCCAGTTTCAAGGCGAGTGTTTCTGGTCTAGCGATGCCGCGATACACGGCGCGTAGATAATCTGTAACCCCCTGCCGATACTGCCCATTGTCCGCCACCATCAAAAAAGTGGCTTGCCCGGCGATCTGGGAGTAGAGCTTTTGAATGTCCGGATCCCGCTGGATGTCGCTACCGCTGAGGGCAACCAAACGGTCGAATGGGATATAGAAGTGCGTCTGCTCGAGTCGCGCTCGGGCAGCCGGAAGGCGACCCTCCTGCAGCCCGCCGAGCGTCGAAAAATTTGCCCCGGGCTGTAGGGACTCCATGAAGCAGGCAATCCCTTCGGTAATCCAAAAGTTGTTCTTTAGCCTGGCCACTTTGTGGGATGCTCTCGTTTCAGAAAAAAGCTGATGGGTCGCTTCATGCCAGAGAGTGATTTTTTCGGAATCTTTTTCTTCCGGATAAAAATAGGCAGTCTTTCTGTTTTCAAAATAAAATCCCCAACTATTCTCAATTCCCGCTTGCAGTCGTCCGAGCTCAGATACATAGTCTTTGCGATCTCGAAAGTACACCACTTTATGTCGCTTGAGAGAGCTTCGTGGAATACCGTTGGCAGAAAACATCTTTTTAAGTTCTTCCGAAGAGATGTGGTAGTTGGCAAACACTTGCCACCAAACGCTGTAAAGTTGCTCGAGTTTCAAAGCGATTTGTACGCCTGCTTCAAGACTATGGTTGGTGATGACCTCATAGTGGTCTGTTTCGACTTTCCAGCCGCGTTTGATATCTGCGTGAAGGCGGGCATCTTTTTCGCGGCTGATCCAACGGCCATGGTAGTACCGTTCACCTGTTTGGTAGCGGGGGAGGTGGTCTTTGGGAAGCCAGCCAAATTGATCGCTCCAGATGTTCCCTTCGGCCAACTGTTTTTCAGCTTCCGGAGTAATCCACCGGTCTCCGTGTTTTTGGTAGCCGAGAAGTTCTCTTGCTTCGGAAAGTTGGGGCGCGTGGTAGAGCGCTTCTGAAAGGACCATTACCGATTTTGTCACCTGCCCGTCTGTGGCGAGTCGCCGCGAAAGTTCGAGAAGGTCCTCGCCGTGCTGGAGGCATAGCTTTCCAAACGCCTGTTCAAGTTTTGATTTCCGCGATTCGTTCGTGGCAGGAGAACCGGGATGAAATAGATATATTTTCTCAGACCCTCGTTGCGGCATCCAGTTGCGAATTTTCTCCGCGAGAATAGTCTCGCCGGCCTGATCCGCCTCGATTTCTAAGCGGCCTATTTTTTGCAGAAAACTGGCCGTGTATTGGGTATAGAGATTGGTATTTTCCTCTTCTCCAGTCGCCCACGAGATTCTGGCAACGGCGCAATAGCCAACCACGAGACCGACCATCAGCACAGTGATAAAAATATGGGATGTGGTTTTTCGAAGTAGTTGCATATCAGGGTCGTGGGTCTTTATCCTTCCATTTCTAGTTTAGCTTGTAGTTCGCAATACATGAACAATCATTCGCCGCTTTATCCTTCGTGGGATATCTATCGAGCAGGCTTGGCGGCAGATATAATTGCAAAGGTCTATTTCTGGACGCTCGAGGCCACCCCGATATTTCACCCCGTTCGTGGTGAGCTAAACGTATCACACTGCTTTAATCCATGTCTGTTCGTAAACATTTCCCTGTGTCGGAAGCAGAAGCCCCCTATTTTATCGGTATCGACCTTGGTGGTACGAACATCAAGAGTGGTGTGGTGGATAATAAGGGTCGCTGCCTTGGCTATGCGACAGTTGCGAGTCATGTGCAGGAAGGTCCGGAGGCGGGTGCCGGCCGGATGGCTCTTGCCGCTAAGGAGGCCCTTTCCCAGGCAGGGCTGCAGATGGAGCAGGTATCCTATGTCGGCTTGGGAACACCCGGTATGATGGACATTCCAACGGGGCTGTTGCTCAATATTCCAAACCTTCCAGGAGGGTCGAATTTTCCCATTCGCGATCGCGTCAGCCAAAATGTGGGTCTGCCAGTTGCCTATGCCAATGATGCCAATGCGGCCGCTTACGGAGAATTTTGGGTAGGGAGCGGTTGCCAGTATCCGAGCATGCTCATGCTGACGTTGGGGACAGGTGTGGGTGGCGGTATCATCATTGGAGAGTTTTTACTCGAAGGCGAAAATAGCCATGGTGGAGAGTGTGGGCATATGATCATCGATTGTAGCGAAGAGGCCCGGTTGTGCAGCTGTGGTGGCCGCGGTCACTTGGAGGCTTATTGTAGCGCAACCGCAGTAGCTGCTCGTGCATGCGAGGCGGTTGCGGGTGGTCGACAGAGTAGTCTTGCCGAGCAGTGTGGCCCTGAGAGGACATTGACATCGCGAGATATTCATCAGGCTGCCGAGTCCGGGGACGCGTTGGCCCTGGAAATCATTCTCGACACGGGCCGCTATCTTGGTATTGGAATCACTACGTTGATGCACATCCTCGATCCTGCAGCGGTCGTACTTGGTGGCGCAATGAATTTTGGTGGTCGCGACAATGCCGTTGGCCGTCGTTTTTTAGAGGCGACTATGGACGAAGTTCGCAAGCGAGCCTTTCCTGTGTTGGCTCAGAACACTTCCATCAATTTCGCTTCACTTGGCGGTGATGCGGGATTTATCGGCGCTGCGGGTATTGGCCGGCTTGCATACCAGAAGAGCTCGTAGGATGTGAAATGGGGCTCCGATCCGTCAAGAATATTCAATCTGCTTATTTTACGGTTCTCCTCTTAACAGCGACAAACCTCAGCCGCGATCATGTGTTTTATGCCAGACTGTAAACATACTCGTAATTTTTCGATTATTGCCCACATTGATCACGGCAAAAGTACGCTTGCAGATCGTTTATTGCAGGCTACCGATACGGTGGAACTGAGAGAACTCAATGAGCAGATGCTCGACGACATGGAGCTTGAAAGAGCTCGAGGGATAACCATTAAGGCTCGCGCTGTGACAATGCGGCATACCTATCAGGGACAAGAGTACGAATTGAACTTGATCGATACACCGGGACACGTCGATTTCCATTATGAGGTCTCGCGATCGCTGGCTTGCTGTGAGGGCGCCTTGCTGCTCGTTGATGCATTTCAAGGCGTGGAGGCGCAAACCGTGGCCAACGCCTATGCAGCGATGGAACACAATCTCGAAGTGATTCCGGTCCTTAATAAGATTGATGTAACCCATGCACGTCCTGACGAGGTGGCCGAAGAGTTGGAACAGAGTCTTGGTTACGACGCGGCAGAGATTCTTCGCTGTAGTGCCAAAACAGGTGAGGGCGTTGACGAACTTCTAGAAACGATCATCGAGCGGGTTCCGCCGCCCGAAGGGGACCCTGCAGCACCGTTGCAGGCGATGGTGTTTGACTCGCATTACGACGAGTTTCGCGGCGCAATTACCTACATCCGCGTCATGAATGGCACGATTAGGAAGGGACAAAAAATTTGCTTTTTGCGGGCCGGATCAGAACATGAAGTGCTGGAACTGGGTCATTTTGTTCCTCAGAGGAAGGCGGGAAAAAAACTTCAAGCCGGACAGGTTGGGTACCTAATTTGCAATATCAAGCAGCTTGGACACGTTCATGTTGGTGACACTGTCAGCGTGGCGGGGGATGCCGCCGGACAACCGTTGACCGGCTATCAGGCACCCAAACGAATGGTTTATTGCGGACTCTACCCTTCGGACGGAGAAAATTTTGAGGAACTCCGCGATGCGCTGCAGAAATTGGCTATCAATGATCCTAGTTTTGAGTTTGAACCCGAAACCAGCGATGCACTGGGGTTTGGATTTCGTTGTGGATTTCTCGGTTTGTTGCACATGGAGATTATCCAGCAGCGTTTGGAGCAGGAGTCGGATCTCGATCTCGTCCAAACCGCACCCAACGTGACGTATGAAATTGACACACCGGCGGGTAAGACATTGCAGATCCACACACCCCAGGAGGTTCCAGAGGCCGGTGATATCGAAGAATTTCGGCAGCCTATTGTCCGGGTGAACTTGCTCATGCCAGTCGATTACATCGGCCCGGCCATGAAATTATGCGAGGACCGGCGCGGCAAATACGTGCGCACCGAATATCTATCACCGACCCGGGCAATGCTGGTGTACGATATTGCGCTGGCCGAAGTAATTTATGACATGCACGACCGACTCAAGAGTGCCACCAAAGGCTTTGGTACGATGGACTACGAACTGTTGGGCTATTTCCCGGCCGATTTAGTCCGCCTCGATATCTTGGTGGGCAACAAACGGGTCGACGCTTTGAGTATTATTTGCGATCGTCGGGATGCCGATCCGCGGGGAAGGGCGGTGGTCAAAAAGCTCCGTAAGGAGATCGACCGACACATGTTTGAAGTGCCCATCCAGGCGGCAATCGGGTCGCGAATTATTGCCCGGGAAACAATTTCTGCACTCCGTAAGAACGTGACGGCCAAATGTTATGGGGGCGATATTTCCCGAAAACGCAAACTCTGGGCCAAACAGAAAGAAGGAAAAAAAAGGATGAAGTCGATCGGGAGTGTCGATATTCCACAAAAGGCTTTCCTGGCCGTTCTCGACACAGGAGAGACCGAGGGCAAAAAGACCTGAGAGAGATTCACTCCCCCACGATCTTGACGAGCACTCGTTTTTTGCGTAATCCGTCAAATTCATAATAAAAAATGTGTTCCCACGGACCGAGGTGCAACCTGCCCTCTGTAATGGCCAGCACAACCTCACGACCCATGATTTGGCGTTTCATGTGGGCATCAGCGTTATCTTCGCCCGTGCGGTTGTGGTGGTAGCGCTGTGGCGAAGCATCAAACGGCGCGAGGGACTCGAGCCAGAGTTCATAGTCGTGGTGCAGTCCTGTTTCGTTGTCGTTAATGAAGACCGAGGCAGTAATGTGCATGGCGTTGACCAACACCAGACCCTCCTGGACCCCGCTCTCCTGTACCAGGCGCTCCACCTCGGAGTGGAGCGAGACGATGGCCCGTCGCTCGGGCACCTCCAGCCAGAGTTCTTGTGTAGATATTTTCACAGCAGCCCTCCAATCATGAAGCAGAGATTATTTGTGATTGACTGCACTTTTTGTCTTTTCTTAGCCAGGGTCACCACACGGCATAAGATGAGGATTTTCGACGGCCAAATAATCGGTGTAAATCATGCTGATCGAAACAGAATGGTCCCCTGCGTTGAAATTGATCCGCTCATTTTTTGAGAGCGCCACGTCGCAGAACGTTGGCAAATCGAAGAGGCTTCCGAAGGGAGGAATGGATCCCGGCTTGAGCTGGGTGAGTTCCCAAACCTCCTCCGGTGTGGCGAATCGTAGTTTGCGGTAGTTTTTCTCACGACGGATTTGTTTGCTCGCCAGGCGCAGATCTGCGGGCAGGACAAACATCGCCATCGTCGCATCACACTTGCAGATGAGTGCTTTTGCACCACTACAGAGGGGCGCTCCTCTTACAGCTGCAGCCTCTGCACTGGTGTAAACCGGTTCATGACGTAAAACATCATAAACGATCCCTTGCTCATTGAGCCGATGTTCGATCTGCTGCAAAACAGTGAGAGACATACTTGGAGGCTTTTTTGAAAAAGGTCCCATAAAACTGCAGCCGATTATGGCGCAAAGTTGCCGAATTGTAAGCCACACTCAAAAATCACTGCTCCGCTGCCCATTCGGCCCCAACATCGCTTTCGAAGTCCTGGAGTTGCTACTTTTTGCGCCCGTGAAGATGGTTTCGTATTGCCAAGCTCTGCAATCATTATTAATCTCTTTGGATATTTCTATCGTTGAGCGGTGTATTGCCCCCTTCTGGTTGCTTAAGAAAGTTTGTTCTGATGAATGCTTTGCGTGAGATTATTGAAAATCCAGAAACGACGAATGGCCGGCGGTTTGCTTGGGGCATCCAGATTATCATTTTTGCAACACTCATTTCATTCGCGATCGGTACGCTACCGAACCTCTCGCCAACAGTCCGTGAGATCTTAAGGTGGGAAGAGATTATTGTGGTGACAATCTTTACCTTGGAATACCTTCTCCGAATCTTTGTTGCCCGCAATAAGCTGCGTTACATTTTCAGTTTTTTTGGCCTCGTTGATCTGATGTCGATCCTCCCCTTCTATCTCAATGCGGGGATTGATTTGCGGCCCTTACGAACCTTCCGCTTGATGCGAATCTTTCAAATTTTGAAATTAGTCCGCTACAACAAAGCCATCCAGCGGTTTCATCACGCGTTCCTGATTTCTAAGGAAGAGATCACCCTTTTTTTCTCCCTTACCGGCTTTCTCTTGTTTGTTGCTGCCGTGGGAACGTACTATTTTGAGAAGGATGCCCAGCCGGATAAATTCACCTCAATATTTCATAGCCTCTGGTGGGCGGTAATCACACTCACTACGGTCGGTTATGGGGATGTCTACCCGGTAACTCTTGGGGGCCGCTTGTTTACTGTTTTGGTATTGATGATTGGCGTTGGTATTGTGGCCGTACCGGCAGCGATCGTCACCTCCGCCCTCGGTCAGGCCCGGGCACTGGAAGAGGCAGAACACAACACAGCAAAAGGCCATCCGCCCGATACAGAAACATCGGCCGAGTTGCAGCCTCGGAAATGATTTTTCACGGCCGCCTTTCTAGAGGGTAGAGACGGACATGACATTTTCGGATGAGTCTGCCAATGTATTGAAATTACTTGCTGAGCAAAAGCTTCGTTTGGTACTGACGGAGAGCTGTACAGGCGGTCGCATTGCTGCCGAACTCGTCGCTGTACCAGGTGCGTCGGCGTGGTTGTGTGGTTCTGCAGTCACCTATCGTGAGGAGACAAAAAAGGCGTGGTTGGGCGTTTTGGCCAATTCACTCACCCGCTATAGTGCGGTGAGCGAGGAGGTGGCCAAAGAGATGGTTTGCGGTGTGCTTGCGATGACACCGGAAGCCGATTTGGCCGTCGCGGTTACGGGGCATTTGGGACCCGATGCGCCGGTTGAAGAGGATGGCATTCTTTTCATTGCGATCGCGTGGCGCGGAAACGACGACTGCCAAATCACTCGCCATCAGCTTGTAACGCAGAGTCGCTCTGAGCGGCAGCGGGAGGCGGCCAAAAGCGCCCTGCGACTGCTCATAGAACGGCTCACAACATAGCCGATGTAGAGGACGTTTTAAGAGGTCTGGCCGAGACACTCTTCAATCCGCTGCATAATAATCTTCCCTAGAAGCGGATGTGCGCCGAGCGGTGCGGTAATCCGATATAGAATATCGGGGTGTTCCGCAGCAGCCTCTGCTGCAAGAGTCGGAATATCCTCATCCCAATGCCGGCCCGGCAGGAGAAAGTAGGGGTGGATAACAACGAGCTTTGAACCCTGCTGCACGAGGCGGGTAAATGCCTGTTTTAAAGAAGGCTCCGTAAGCTCCATATGGGCCGGTTCGACCGCCAGATAGTCGTTGCTTTCTCGAAACGCGGCAACGATATCCAGGAGCATTTCATTACTCTCACTCCGTCGCGAGCCGTGATCCACAATGATCACTCCGGTCTCATTGGTCGGTATCTGTATTGGTGGGGGCATTTCCTCTCGCAAGCTGTTTTCACTCCACTGGATCAGATTTTGTCATCTTGGTCTCTGCGGTCGATTGGAGATTTTCCATGTCACCATGTTGCAAAGATCGAACAATTAAAGACTCCAATTATCCCGATTGGCTTGCTGTTCATGGATGATGGGATCGATCTCAAAATCGAGACCGCGGACAGAGCCATCGCAAAAGACCGCATTCCACACAGCGTGCGGTCCTCCAAATCGCCGGGTTAAGCTACTGCCATCGTGGATGCCATCTGGAAACGGCATGAGCTCACTCGTTGCAAAACGGTTTAAATCAATGCTGTAACCGGCGTACATGCTCTCATTATCTCCGTTATCCGATCCGTTTTCATAAAAACGTTTGTGGAGATATTTTTCGGCCACAAGAAGAGTTTTGCTTTTACCGTCTTTAATGTGTTTGTCGCGAACGGTACTCCGCTGATAGCTGACGCCGTTGTACTGACTGACATCGGTCCACGCAAAACCATCGGCGGCTTCTAGTGAATCGGGGCCGGGTGGAGGATTGTCCCCCATCACGCTTCCAGCATTGATGGCATAGCACGCGCGGGCGACCCGTTCGACCTCTCCCGCATTGATTGGCTTGCGGAGATGGGCCGCTTCTCCCTGAATGGGCCAAGCACGGGAAGGACGTCTTGTCGGACATGTGAAAAGATCGATTGGTGTCTGAATCCTCTTTGCCGCCTCTGTAAGGCGATCATTCTCACTCAGTCCGCGGCCCATGTCGTGGAGTGCTTCCTGGCCGACAAAGGGTAAAATATTATAGATCCAGCCCCCGGCCTGTTTCTGTCCATGGCCCATCTCAGGACTTCCCACCCAGGCATAGCCCCAGCCACCTGAAGGATAGATGCCAAAAGAGCCAACGTGACTCTGACAAGCAATGCCAATTTGCCGCAGATTATTGGAACACTGACCACGGCGTGCTGATTCTCGTACCGAGTTGATCGCAGGTAGTAGTAAGGCAGCCAAGATTCCTATAACTGCAATCACAACGAGAAGTTCAACGAGCGTGAATGCACGACGCCGGAGAGGTGGGATGATCAAAGGCATTCGATATGTCAGCGGTAGGATTGTATGGAAATCGACTACCCCATTCTAATCGATCGGCATCCATAAGAACAATTTGGACCGAGTGCAATATTGGAGATCTTTTCTGCCAAAAAAAGTGTCAGTGATGCCTTCGAGAGGTACTCAGGTTCATTTCGCCTCCTCTCTACCAAGACCTGTTAGAAACTGTCGGTACTTGTAAGATGGTGGCATACGGAATGGGAACAATCTCTGAGTAGCCAGCGATGGCCCATTTGTTAGGGGCCGGTTCTGTTATTACCGGTTGTGGAGTTATCAAGATGTTTTCATCGGGTCGGGATCATTGTGGGGTAGTGAATGGTCGGCTTTCCGGGTGTCCAAAATCACCCAATTGTGTTTCCACACAGGCAACGGATTCGAAGCATCACATTATGCCGTTGCAATTTGAGGGAACGGCTGAAGATGCAATGGACCGCATCACACTGGTAGCAACGAAGATGCGAGGTGTGATGCTGGTCGTGCGTCAGGAGGGATATTTGCATTTTGAATGTCGAAGCCGTCTGTTTGGTTTCGTCGATGACCTCGAATTTTTTGTCGCGCCGAATGGTCATGAGATTCAGATCCGCTCCGCGTCGCGTAGAGGATACTCCGACCTGGGGGTAAACCGGGACCGCGTGAAAAAAATCCGGCAGGCGTTTACTGTGGACGGGGGACTTCTTCCCTGCCATCGCTAAAAAATTTCTCTAAAGGTAGTCCACCACTGGGGAAATCACGCATGTTTATCTGTTGCTGTGCCAACATCGTTGTTTGTTTCAATTTGAAAGTGATAAAAGAGTGGTGGGGTGTCTTTTCCTTTCCGCTTCATTTTTTAGAATCGCGGTTAATCCACCCACCGTGAATTGGCAGTGCAACTCAGTACATATCCTTCTTGCTCCACTTTGGAGTTCCTACCCGAAGGTCTCGCCAACTGCTAAAGACACCAAAAGACGAGGAAACCTTATGTTGAGCGTGAGCAAGCGACAAGTATTGTATGTAGCTTCGGTTCTATTTCTTTTGTCACTCGGCACGACCGACCAAGCGTCTGCTTGGCGCCGCCGTGGGAACCGCCAATACAATACGGCCACCTACAACACCAATACCAATATCACTGCCAACAACCCCATAGACGAAGAACCAGAGCCGACGATATATCTCTCCAAGAAGATTGCACCAAAGCTTGATCCTACAACGCACAGCTATACTGGCCTGCCGGTCAGTTACCATTACGATCCGGTAATGGGGGAAGAAGGTTTTTTTGACGGTTCCATGCGGGTCCACCTCTGTCTTGGAGAGTTTGCAGAGATTCAACAGAAGACACCATTGGTGGCTGAGGTGCAGATTACAGATCTTCAAAACTCGGATCGCCAACAGAGCGTGTTTGTGCCGGTCACGCTTGAAAAGCCGCACCTTCGAGACCGACAAAAAAGTCCCCCCGCCAAAAGCGGTGCTGTGATCTATGCCTTTTTCGATCTAGAAAATCAGTCTTGGGAACAACCGCTTATCCAGCCTGCCCACGTGTATCGCTTGTTTGTCAATCTACACCGCAAGGCAGAAAGCCAGGGCAGACAGACGCTCATCGGCAGGGTGCCTTACCCTTATTACACGGCAACTTCGGGATTGACGCGACTGGATCGCGCGAGGAAAAAAATTGTGATGCGAACCTTTAAAGAGTTTTATTACAGACTCAATGGTTGGCGAACGGGAGAAAACTATCCGATGGATTGTTACGCCTACTACATGTGGGCTACCGGATTTTGTACCGTGGGCGCGAACAATGGCCGCACCCAGTTACACAACCTGTTTGATACAGAACATCCCTACAATCTTGGCAGCAACATTCCCGAACTGAGTGCGCAAGTACCGATCCACGGCGATTATGTCCGTATGCCGGGCCACAGTTTCATGCTCTTAAGCTACGATCCGGATCGGAAACAGGTTTGGACTATGGAAGGGAATTTCAACAGTACGGTCGAAGTCGTTGTCCGGACCGTGAAGCCGAGTTGGCAGGTGGGGCACCTGCGTGATCGCCACATTTTGCCAAATCTATTCCGCATCTTTCCGGGGCGACCGCGACTCTTTCCAGGATTTGGTGGCTAAGACATTGGGAAGCGATCCGGGCAAGGCTTTGCCGATTCAATTGTGGGGTGCCCTAATCACAGCCGGTCATTTTATGGCCACGCCACGGTACATATACCCGTGCGTTCTAGGCATTCGTTCCATGTAAAAATTATCTATTGTGAGAGACTCAAAGGACTGCGACTCGAGTAATCCTTGGATATCCACATCAAGTTGGCAGCCCCCCACGAACTTTTTTTGCAACCCGTTCAACCGGCGTTGCCACTTATAGACTTTTAGATCGGGACTGACGCCATGTTCCAAAAATAGAAATCGGCCACCGGGTCGCAGCACTCGGAACAATTCACGCATTGCTTGCTGCACACCGGGAATGCTGCACAGTGTCACGGTACTGACAACGCAATCGAACGTTTCCCCATCGAAGGGAAGCTCTTCGCCACCAAGGATTCGCTGATCAACTTCGATTCCCGTCGCATCGATCCGTTTTTGCAGCAGTTTGTTCATTCCCGGACTCGGGTCGACTGTCGTAAGTTTTCGGACGTGTTTGGGGTAGTGCGGCAAGTTGAGTCCGGTACCCACGCCGATCTCCAAGATATCACCGTCGAGGGCCTCCAACTGTTCTTGGCGATACGTTGCCCAATGCGGAGTATCGATCAGCCAGTCATAGACGCGGGGGAAGATGACGTCGGAATACCATCCCATTTTGTCTTCCGAGTATTAAAGATTGTCTCGGCGCACACGCAAACTGAGCGAGAGCGTTCGGTATTTACAGGAAGGGATCCCTACAAGTGGAGGCGGCGGGAATCGAACCCGCGTCCCGCGATATTTTCATGAAAGCTTCTACGTGCGTAGTCGATTGTTTAATTCTCGCTCGTGTGGACTCCAATCGACAGGATGCCACCCGCGCTAGCCGGGAACTGGTTTAACCTGAAGCGTGCCCAGCAGTGACTTCAGGCGATTCGGAATTGGTGACCAGCTTTCAGGCCTCTCCGACGAAAGCCATCAGCCAGGGACGCCTATCTCTAGGCGGCCATTGCGAAGTTACCTTCGGCAAATAAATAGTGTGGTCAGCTTTTAACGTGGCCAACTGACCAACCACGGCACGCCACTTCCACTTCAGGCTATCCGGTCGAACCCAGTTCGCCCCCAAAAGTGAGATGGCAAGCAGGCGCTCAGGCAAGTCGCTGATGCGGCCCGCATCCTCGCGTCTGTCGCCATTATAGCTAATCGGCCACTTAGGTTGCCAGTTGCCAGATAATAACCCCCAGTCCCAGAGGAAAAAGCCAACAGGCGAACCAGGCCAAACGGCCCCGCTCGACAATCCGTACCACCGCCCAAAGCGAGAGGAGTCCCACAAGAAAGGCAATCGCAGCACCCGCAGCCAGCAGGAGCAGCGAAACGGGTTCTTTGCTGCCCGGAAAATCCCAAATTTCTAACACCGAACCCCCCGCAATCACCGGGATTGCCAGCAGGAAAGAGAAGGTGGTCGCCGACTCACGGCGGACTCCCAAAAGCATCGCTCCGGCAATCGTCCAGCCGCTGCGGGAGATTCCGGGCAGAAGGCCCGCTGCCTGGAAGAGGCCAATACCAATCGCCTGAGCAAGCGTCAATTGTTCATAATTCCATTTGCCATCTCGCCTGCCACCCCAGATGAGTAAAGCCCCGGTCAGGAGAAACATGAATCCGCTTAGCAAAGGACTTTGCAAAATGTTTGGGGCCAGTCGTTTGAGCGTGAGTCCGACCACTACCGCAGGAATTGTTCCGACTACTAGCAGCAGTAGCACGCGGCGGTCTTTTGAGAATAACAGGACGATACGGCGCCAGTAATAAAGCACAATGGCCGCGAGTGTGCCGAGGTGGAGAAAGACATTAACCATGACCATATCCGGCCACACCTGTCCGCTAAGTTGGCGGAACAAGCTTTGCGCGACAACCAAATGGCCGGAGGAACTGACCGGGAGAAATTCAGTAATTCCCTGCACTACGCCCAGTATCAGGATTTGTAAGACGGTCATATCTGGGCAAGGATGCTGTGTGCGTCTTCGCAGCGCACTGATATTTCATGCTTGTTTGGTTTGAAACGGCTCGGCGACTCTGGAATGGAACCCTCGGCAAACGCATTATCTAAAGACCCACGACTTGGAGCCCGACTGCCCGGAGATGTGTCTCAGAACCACTCCCGATCATTGCCGCTACATTTCGTCCGGAATCTGATGCCCAAGTTTGTCTCTTTTGGTGGCAATATAGCGGGCATTATGTTCGTTGATCGGGGGCATGATCGGCACCTGATCCACCACCTCCAGATCAAAACCGCCATAGATAAAAGCGTCGGTTTTTTTCGGGTTGTTTGTGAGCAGGCGTACCTGTGTTAGCCCGAGATCTTTTAACAGTTGGATCCCGATGCCGTAATCGCGCGTGTCAACTTTATAACCCAGGGCCAAATTGGCCTCGACCGTATCGAGTCCTTGATCTTGTAGTTGGTAGGCCTTTAACTTTTCCACCAATCCAATCCCACGGCCCTCCTGGGGAAGATAGACGAGTACCCCCGCTCCTTCGTCGCCGATCATTTTGAGTGCCATATCCAATTGATCGCCACAGTCGCATCGAAGAGAGCCGAGCAAATCACCCGTAAAGCAGGAAGAGTGCAAACGGACGAGAGGTACACTTGTTTTTGTGAGGTCGCCAATCACAAAAACAAGTGGTTGTTGTGATTCGTATTTGACCCCATAACCAATGATCATTCCCGTACCATAGCGAGTTGGAAGTTGGGCTTCGGTGATGCGATAGACAAGTTTTTCCCGAACGCGGCGATAGCGAATCAACTGCTCAATCGTGGTGATTTTTAGGTCGTGCTGAGCGGCCAGGGCAAATAATTCATCGCGCGAGGCTCGATTTCCACCCTCTTCCAAAATTTCACAAAGCACTCCGGCGGGGGTTAGGTTCGCTAATCGGGCAAGGTCGACGGCCGCTTCGGTATGGCCAGCCCTTCGGAGTACCCCACCCTCTTTGGAAATCAGCGGGAACAGGTGTCCCGGTCGTACGAAGTCTGCGGGGGTGGTGTTTGGATCGACAATAGCCCTAATGGTGGTTGCCCGTTCCCCGGCCGTAATTCCCGTCTTGTTGGTCCGGTGATCCAGTGGAACGGTAAAGGGCGTGCGAAGAGGGCTGGTATTTTCTTCAACCATTAACTTGAGTTGCAAGCGGTCTGCAATGGCTGGAAGAATGGGCATACAAAGTTGTCCTCTCCCAACCGTAATCATAAAATTGACGATTTCCGGCGTGATCTTTTCACCCGCGCAGATGAAGTCCCCTTCGTTTTCCCGGTCCTCGGCGTCCAGAATGATAACGATCTCACCCCGAGCAAAGGCATCGATGGTCTCTTCAATTGTGGAAAATTGTTTTGTCATAGGATGTTTTTGGGACCGATTTCGGGGGAATTTCCTAAAACGGCTCCCAGATCGGAAAGCTCGTCCTGAACGCCTCCGATTGGAGGAACCTTGCCTTATAATGGGGTAGATCCAATCCCATCAATACTCCGTTATTATACCCCGAGGTTGGTATCTATCCAGGGTGAAACACCATGTTGGCTCGCGAAGAATTGGTTGAACAGGCTTATTTTTTTAAAGCACTCTTAGAGCGTACTGACGAAGGGATACCGATTCAGGAGGTTCTTTCGGGGATTCAAGAAGAGGTGTTGGCAACAACAGATCTTCCCAAAGCGATCGAGTTCATGGCCAGTGAGTTGCAGATTTACGGCGGCTTTGCCCCGGCGATGGCGAGACTCAGCCATTATTTTACCCCTTTTCAGACTTTTGTTGTGGCCGAAGCAGAGGACGAACAGGGTAGTTTTGACATTAAAACAGGGTTGGAAATTCTTCGCCGCGATGCGGAATACCGCGCGGTCGAGCCATCCCCACAGGGTGTATTCCTCTACCAGTTTGAATCGATTTGCCGCAATCGTCTCCGCTACGATCCCGGACTCACCGCTGCTGCTGAAGATCCATTCTTCCCTCTCCCGTGGCGGGATTGGATATTGACGGTGCGTCGACAGGTGGGATTGGTAGACGTAGCGGATCTCATTTATGTGCGGTCCGAGTACTACAAGACCCGGCATGGCAATGGTGAGAACGAACCAATAGCGGTCCTTTTTAGTGAGAAAGAGGGGCGAATTGCGCTTGCTAATCGGATGAAAGATCCTTTGCTGTTGTTTGCCGCACTCCAGCGGCAATTAGGATATCCCGAGGTTCCCCGACCCCGCCCAGCCGATAAAAGTCATGAGGTCCTGGATCGGATCACCCGTCGCATGGAGCGGCTCGAACAACGGATGAAACTGGCCGAAGAAGAGGCCAAGGGCGGGATCAAGATCGAGCGTTATTTTGCCTCTCCCAATCCACCGGACGAGCAGCCTATGGCCTAAAATCACCAGCAGGCCTCCGCCCTTCCATCGATCATGAGACCGGGCCAGAAAATTCACAGAAACAAGCTTGTTTCGTGGTTCAATCGCGCCCCTCTTCTTGTTAAGATTTGTTAAGTAGGGCTTGGATTTGTCGGGCAACAAAATACGTCGATGGGAGCAGACAGAATCGGGCCCCGCGTTTTTTAGTAGAAGTTTCCCGTTCATCCATATTGGTATACAAATTTGACGATCCAGTTGAATTTACAATCTGATCAAGTCGAGGTCGCCGAAGCGGAAAGCACTGTGGTGACCACCCCCACGACATCCATCGAGGAGGTGTTTCTTCTTATGAAGTCACACGAAGTGGGGAGTGTACTGATCTGTGAGGACAATAAGCTTGTTGGGATTTATACGGAGCGGGATGCGGTTAAAGCGATGGTCGACAATATCGATCTTCGTCTGCCGATCTCAGAAGTCATGGTTGCGAGCCCTATGACCATTGGTGAAGGTGCGCCACTGGCGGAAGCCATTCAACTCATGGCTGCCGGTCGTTGTCGGCGACTTCCGATTGTCTCAGGGGAAAAAAAACTGACTGGTATCGTGAAAGTTTCCGGCATCCTCCATTATTTTGTCGAGCATTTTCCTCAAACGGTTTTTAATCTTCCACCAGAACCAAACATAATCATTTCCGAACGCGAAGGTGCTTGATAAGCCAGCCCTAGAATTTCGTCACTAGTTCCCCACTAGATCCTTATCGACCTGATTAACAAAACGTTTGAAGCAGCCGAGTACATCTATGGCAGATGCAGCCACTCCCTCTGAAACATCTTCTGATGTGGATTCTCAAAAACCGGTTGTTGAACTAAGTACTGCCACGGTTCGTTTTTGTGGCGACTCCGGGGACGGGATGCAGTTGGCGGGTACGCAATTATCAACGACATCTGCGTTGCTTGGCAACGATGTCGCCACATTTCCGGATTTCCCCGCGGAAATTCGCGCACCGCGAGGCACCAAGGCTGGGGTGAGTGGCTTTCAAGTCCATTTTGCATCGTCAACGATTTACACTCCTGGCGATCGGGTTGACGCCTTGGTGGCAATGAATCCCGCTGCATTGGCAACCAATCTCTCGGACTTGGTTCCAGGGGGGATTTTGATTGTCAATCAGGACGGGTTTACGGAAAAAGATCTGAAAAAAGCAGGGTATGAGAGCGATCCCCTGGAGGATCAAAGCCTCGATGGATACCGGCTCTTTAAGGTCAGCATGACCAAGGTGACGCGAACCGCTGTCGAGGGTTTGGATTTAAGCGTCAAGGAGTCGGATCGCTGCCGGAACTTTTTTGCCATGGGGTTGGTGTTCTGGTTATATGACCGGACGATGGACGCTACGTTGCGGTACATCGATGAAAAATTTGGAAAGCGACCCGCCATTGCCGAGGCAAATCGTCGGGCCCTCAAGGCCGGCTATTATTACGGTGAGACAACCGAAGCTTTTTCTAATCAGTATGAGGTGCCCCGTGCGGAACTCGAGCCGGGTACGTATCGTAGCATCATGGGCAACACAGCACTTGCCTGGGGTTTGATTGCCGCTGCAAAGTCGAGCGATATGGATCTTTTTTATGGTACCTATCCGATCACGCCGGCCAGCGACATTCTTCATGAATTGAGCCGCCACAAAAATTTTGGGGTGCGAACTTTTCAGGCGGAAGATGAGATTGCGGCGGTATGCTCCACGATCGGCGCGGCTTTTTCCGGTGCTATGGGAGTAACGGCCTCTAGCGGTCCGGGTATCGCACTCAAGGGTGAGGCGATCGGCTTAGCAGTGATGACCGAGTTGCCGATTATCGTGATCAATGTTCAACGTGGTGGGCCGAGTACGGGCCTGCCCACCAAGACAGAACAGGCAGATTTGCTACAGGCGATGTACGGACGTAATGGTGAGTGTCCCGTCCCAATTATTGCGGCCCGCAGTCCCTCAGATTGCTTTGAAGTGGCTCAGGAAGCCTGGCGCATCGCCTCGATGTTCATGGTTCCTGTGATCTTGTTGACCGATGGCTACATCGCCAATGGTTCAGAACCTTGGAAAATTCCAACTGCAAAAAGCATCCCAAAACGTACGATCGAACATCCAGAAGGAACGAACAGCGGCGAGCATTTTTTACCCTATCAGCGGAATGAACTGCTCGTTCGCCCCTGGGCCATTCCGGGCACTCCTGGATTGATGCACCGAGTGGGTGGCTTGGAAAAGCAGGATGGTACGGGCAACGTGAACTACGAGCCCGAGAACCACCAGCACATGGTCAACGTGCGTCAGCAAAAGGTTGATAATGTGGCTCAAAAAATTCCGTTGCAGGAGGTGGCTGGCCCCGAACAGGGAAAATTGTTGGTTCTCAGTTGGGGGGGGACCTATGGTGCCTGCACCACTGCCGTACAGCAGGTCGCAAAAGAGGGCGGTTCAGTAGCCCATGCCCATTTGCGATATCTTAATCCTTTTCCAAAAAATCTTAGCAGTGTGCTCAAAAAGTATGAGCGGGTGCTGATTCCGGAGTTGAATATGGGGCAACTCGATTTGCTTATTCGGAGTCGCTTTCTCCTTGATACAGTGGCTTATAATAAGGTTCAGGGAAAGCCGTTCACGGTCAGTGAATTGGTCAACAAAATTAAGGAGTTGCTTTAAGGTTTTTTTATATTTTTTCTGCAAACGATGAAGATTTGCAGAGCGTTTGATTTTCAATTGTCAAGATTTTCACCCTCAGCCCATCTTGATTATTTCTCATGAGTACTGATACACCCTTGCCGATACTGAAAGCCGCCGACTTTGCTAGCGATCAGGAAGTTCGTTGGTGCCCTGGTTGTGGGGACTACTCGATTCTAGCGCAGTTGAAGAAGATCCTGCCTACAATCGGTGTTCCGCGAGAAAATACGGTGTTTGTCTCGGGCATTGGCTGTTCGAGTCGTTTTCCGTACTACATGAACACCTATGGAGTCCATTCGATTCACGGTCGTGCGCCGGCGATCGCCACTGGTCTCAAGACCGCAAGGCCTGATTTATTTGTTTGGGTGATTACTGGTGATGGAGATGCACTGAGTATTGGTGGTAACCATCTGATACACGCAATCCGTCGTAATCTCGATATCAACATCATTCTTTTTAATAACGAGATTTATGGCCTGACCAAGGGACAGTATTCACCAACATCCCCTCTGGGAAAGGTGACGAAGAGTACACCGATGGGTACGGTTGATAATCCACTCCATCCACTTTCGATTGCGATTGGTTGCGAAGGTACGTTTATCGCACGTTCCATTGATGTTCATATCAAACACCTAGGGAATGTGCTGGCGCGGGCGGCGGAGCATAAAGGTACCGCGTTCGTCGAGGTGTATCAGAATTGCCATGTTTTTAACGACGGTGCGTTCCAGTACGCAACCAATCGAGATACCAAATCAGACACTATTCTGGAACTCGAACATGGGAAGCCTTTGATCTTTGGAAAGAATCGTGATAAAGGTATTCGCCTTAATGGAATGGACCCGGAGGTGGTGCAATTGGGAAAGGGGATCAGCGAAGATGACCTCTTATTTCACGATGAAAAAGCCCCTGAGCCAAGTTTGGCTTACCTGTTGAGTCGGATGCGCCAACCGGAGTTTCCAGAGCCGATTGGGGTCTTCCGCGCAGTCGATCGACCTCGATACGAAGATGAGGTTGACCAGCAGATTGAGATCGCTCGTGAACAGCAGGGGGATGGTGATCTAGATACCCTTTTCCAAACGGGCGATACTTGGATTGTGGAGTAGTTTTCCGATTAGGATTGCTGGTCTTTTAATATTCAAAGGGTTTTGATTTAAAATGGGTGCCGATACTGGCGTTTTTTATAAGTATCCATCGTTGTTCCATACCCAACAACAGGACTTAACATTATGGCGATTATTTGTCCCTCTTGCTGTCATGAAAACATTGATGGTGCCGACATCTGTGAAAATTGCCAACATTCCCTCACGGGATTGAATCGCCCCGGAGATTCCCAATCACCGATTGGCAATGCAATGCTGAGGGACCGCATTGCTTCACTTGACCCCAGACAGCCGATTGCTGTGTCTGCCGACACTCCCGTTGCCAAGGTGCTGCAAATGATGCAGGAAAAGGGGATCGGCAGTATGTTAATAACTGATGACGGTAAGCTGATCGGTATTTTTAGCGAGCGCGATGCGGTAATGCGATTGGGTGCGGATTTTTCCAACTATCGCAATCGACCTATCTCCGAATTTATGACCTGCTCGCCCGATACGCTCACCATGGACAATAAAGTCATCTTTGCTGTCCACAAAATGGCACTCGGGGGCTACCGACACGTCCCTATTGTCTCAGGTGATGACTTGGTCGGGATCGTTTCAATCCGTGATATCCTTCGCTATACCTCTGAAAAGTTGGCTGGGATGGATACCCAAGTCGAGTAAAGTGCGTTGTGTTCCGGAAGCTCTTCCACGCCCTTCGTCAGACAGCACTACGCGTGATGGCCAGACCGCGGTCCCGGAGAGCATCGTCGATAAACTCTTGGTGCTGAGGACTTAATTTCCAGCCCATTGCCCCACGGGTTTCCAGAATTTGCTCCGCCCGTTTGGCGCCACATAAGGCAGCCGTAATACCGGGTTGATGGATGGTCCAGTTGACCACGGTTTGTGCTACCGTTTTGCCAATCCCTTTGGAGATGTCTCTTAAGCGATCCAGGAAGTCCTGATTTTTTTCCCACTCTTCGCCCTGGAACATCGGGTATTTTAGACGACCATCCCCCTCGAGAAACTGATGGGAACGAGACAATCGGCCTGCCAGCAATCCTTTCATTAAAGGCCAATAGACGATGACCGAGACATTGTGCTGTTGGCACCAGGGGAGGGTGTCCTGTTCAATCTGTCGCTGCAGCATGTTGTAGGGAGGCTGAAATGCAGCAATGGGACAGACAGCCTGAAATTCTTCTAATTGACGGACCGTCACGTTGGAGATGCCTACCGACCTCGTTTTGCCCGCGTCGAGGAGCTCCCGAAGGGCACCTGCAGATTCTGCGATCGGGATCTTGGGATCAGGCGCATGCAGGTAGAGCAGTTCCACCCGATCCGTTTCGAGACGCTGTAGACTTTCCTCACACTGGCGATGCAATACGGCTGGACTTCCATCGACGATGCGTTCGCCAGCTTCAGTCCAATGGATCCCGCCCTTGGTAGCGATGACGACATTATCTCGCTGGTCTTGAATGCACCGGGCAATTAGACGTTCACTTTCTCCGTCAGCTCCGTAGCAATAGGCCGTGTCGAGAAAGTTGACACCTGCGTCGAGACCGGCTTCCAGTGTGGCCAGGCTGTCGCGATCATTGACATTCAGGCTTGTCATGCCAGCGATTGGCCAGCACCCCAGGCCAACGGGTGAAATCTGGATGTCCGTGGTTCCCAGTTGACGGCGTTCAGTGCATTCGGCCACGCTTGGAATCCCGCTAGGATGAGATCGTTGGTTGTCGTTTGCCCATCGTAACAACAAAGAGTCGTTACATTTGGTCGCGAAGCTTGGCAATCCGCTTCATGGCTGGCTTACATTCAGACCGTCCTCGACAGAGTGCTTCTGCCTCATTGAGCAGACTACGAGCCACCTTTTTTTTCTTAAGGTCCAAATAGGTTGCTGCAGCATCAATCAGAACATTCGCCTGCTGGTTGGGATTGTTCTCGATACCACTTGCCACTTGCTTTGCTTGTTCGATCGTAGCAATACCCGCCTGAGTATCATCGAGTAATTGGATCTGCTGAGTACCAATCAACACCAGAAGACGGGCTTTTTTGGCTGGGTCTTTTTCCGACTCGGACAGCCCCATGGTACTCGTCATGATCTGGTCGGCTTCATCCTTGTTCCCCAGATCGACATAGCCCTGGGCAACCAAACCGAGAAGGCGGACCCGTTCCATTGGATCGCTCATGCCCTTGGCTTCATCAATCGCCGTTTTAAAATCCTTTGCAGCACTTTTTGGTTCGTTGATTGTGATTTTGAGTTTGCCGAGTCGGGTGTAGGCGCCGGTTTTGTCTACAGCGTCGTCAATTTTTCGAATTGCCTTGGCTGCATCTTTATAGCAATCTCTGCAATCCTGTGATTGGCCACATTCATAAAAGCCCGCAGCAATTTGGATGTAAACGGATGCTCGTTTAGCCGGAGCGCGCTTGAGAGAAATCTCATCTGCCGAATCGGTGGCTAGCATCAGGCAGTTGCTGGCTCCTAGGTCGTCTGCGGCTGCAAGATAGCCATTGGCAACTTTGAGCAAAGCCAAGCTTCGTTCCTCGGGGTCATTTAGATCGCGGGCATCCTGCATCTGTTCCGAGAGAGGGCGAGCTTTTTTGCCGCTAGTACCACCACAGCCTCCGATAGCGATCATTAATAACAGGGCCAATAAACAGGCTATGTTTTGGGAAATATTCTGTCGCATTACTCTCTCGCCTCCCCATCTTATGTTGATACATGAGGTAGTTGTTAGATCCTGATTCGATCGACCACATGCTCCCATTGAACATTCTAATCATTAACGCATCATAGATTTCCGTTGTTTGCTCTGGAAAAATGGATTTGTCTCATCAGCTAAAACTCGAATTGGATTGTTTGCAGCCGCTTTTCGGTCTCAGCCATCAGAGAATCTTCTTGCTGTTCATTATCCGCTTCATAGGTGACAGAAAATCGCAGGTGCGATCCTGCATCATCCCAAGGCACCGTACATATCGAATGTTCCGTGATCAGATATTGGCTGGCTGCTTCGGCAGAATCAAACGGCACTCCCCCAGCCACTCCTTTTGGGCTGGGGATGTAAAGGAAATAGGTGCCCCCAGGCATTTTAGCCGGTAGGCCACACCGATTGAGCATTTCGACAAGTTTTTTCAATCGCCGCTGATATTTGCTCCGTACAGCCCGTGGAATATTATCATCATCTAGAGCGGCAATGGCTGCTTTCTGAATGGCAATATATTGTCCCGAATCGGTGTTGTCCTTGATGTCTGCAAAGGCATTCACAATACGTTCATTGCCACAGACCCATCCCATTCGCCATCCGATCATATCGAAGCCTTTGGATAGGGAATGAACCTCAACCCCAACGTCCTTCGCCCCTTCCACAGACAAGAAGCTTAGCGGCTCGGAGTCAAAGCTAAGCATGATATGCGCGGCATCTTGGACCACCACAATGGCATTCTTCTGACAGAACTCGACAACCTGCTCAAAAAACTCTCGAGTTGCAGTCTTTCCAGTGGGGCTGTTCGGGTAGTTGAGAATGAGTAGCTTTGCCGCTCGGAGAATATCACCGGGAATGGAATCCAGATCTGGCATAAATCCGTTTTCGTCGAGCAAGGGCAGGGTATAGACGCTGCCCCCCAAATATTTTGTGTGGGTGCCGGCAACAGGATAGCCGGGAACCGTCATCAGTGTGATATCTCCTGGATCAATAAAGGCCGCGGGCAGCATGGCGAGTGCTGGTTTTGAACCAATCGAATGGTTGATTTCGGTAGCCGGGTCAAGATGGACCCCAAGGCTATGTGCCATGAACCGGGCTACCGCTTCTTTAAACTCAGGAATCCCGTTATCGGCATAGCCACGATTTTCTGGCTGGTTGATTTCGTGGCCCATCACCGTCCGGACAGAATTGGCAGCCATCGAATCGTTTTCACCGATTCCAAAGTCGAGGAGTTTCCTCTCTGGGTGTGCATCTAACGCTTTGCGCTTGGCACGTTTAATTTTTTCAAACTTGTAAATGTCAGTGCTTTTGCCGTAATCACTGCCGCCAATGCGACTGGCAAAAAGATGCTGGAAATAGGGATCACTCATGGTTCAATTGCCAAAGCCAGATGTCCTAGTGTCCTGGGAAAAACGAACAGCCTACCCGAGAAATAAGCACTTCGAAAGAGGCCGGTTCTTATGGCTACCAGCGTCGCTGCATTGGACGCCTGTTTTCCCGCCAGTGGAACACCAAAATTTTAGCAGGTGCTCCCGCCATGTATCCTCAATTTGCCTGTACGGCACTCACTCGCTTTTTACAAAGCCCCACATCTTTTTAGATGGAGCCAAGCGAACAGGTTGTTTCCATCGGGCGGTAGGGCCTCTGCCGAGAGGAGTCGTCCACAGACTTCAATGGATCATCTCATCGATTGAGAGTGTTGCATCATGTCGTTCGATCCATGAATCGGGAGAGTACATTGGTTTATCTTCTCAAATGGAAAAGGGTTCCAACCACTTTCTGCCTAAAATGCCCGGTTCGCAGTGGTTGCGAGAAGGGTCACTATCGACCCCAAAGAAACGTATTGGCTATCGATAGTGGATGCCAAATCGGTTAAAATTGAATAACAGAAGTGAAATGACGAATGGGGACTCTAGCCCCTCCTTTTGTGGACGCGCGCCATGCGGTTTCCAGCAATTTTTCTTTGCTCCGTACTCATCGTGCCAGCTTTTTGCGACCGTACCTTTGCAGAGCCAGTCGTTCGCAGGGGTGCTCAAGTCAATTTTGGTCGAGATGTGTGGCCAATTTTTCAAGAGCGTTGTATTGGTTGTCACGGATCTGAGCAGCAAGAGGGGCAACTGCGCCTTGATGCCCGAGCAGCATTTAAGCGGGGTGGAGTCTCTGGACCACTGACTCGGGGTGGGCAGGGCCACCACAGTTTGTTGCAACAAAGGATCACAACATCCGAGGTGGCAGAGCGGATGCCCCTCGATGAAGATCCCCTCGAACCTGCAGAGATTCAAGTCATAGGACAATGGCTCAGCCAGGGTGCTGTGTGGCCAGAGGACATCGGCTCGCAAGTCGAAGTAGCAGAACCCCACTGGTCCTATATTGCACCAACCCTTCCAGAGTTGCCGCCGGTTGTGCATCGCAGTTGGCCACACAACCCGATAGATCGTTTTGTATTGGCCCGACTCGAAAAGGCGGGCATTTCGCCGGCAGATGCCGCATCTCCGGCCACACGCTTGCGACGGGTCTATCTCGATCTGATCGGCTTGCCACCAACGGTGGCCGAGGTAGAGGCATTTTTAGCGGAGCCGACCAACGCAGCATATGAGGCGGTCGTCGACCGTTTGTTGGCCTCGCCTCGTTTTGGAGAAAAGTGGTCTCGTAGTTGGCTAGATTTAGC
>JABABY010000069.1 GCA_014237955.1 Planctomycetota bacterium | reverse complement strand
CACAACAGTCTTATCGCAGGTTCCACATCCCGCATACACTTGGTGAGATGTTAAAAGCATCGCGACGGCAACAAAAGCACAACAAAGATTTCGCATGACTCTTCTCCTAAACAATGAACCGAAAGTACATTTGGTTGATTCGACAGGTCTCGAGACCCGTACAGAGAAAACAACACAAGATGTTATAGTAATAGCCACATTATCACAGGAGACAAGCGTAGAAATGCGTATTTAACGCAATTTGAACCTCACAAAAGTGAATCGACCTTGAAAACTGTGATTGCATAGGGATTTGCGTTGGAGCGAATATCTGGCCCACGCCCCGGACAACTCTCGGGACACTTGGCTCATGCAAAACAAGCGCGTGGGAACCCCGAGGTACAAAAACCGATCATTCCGCGCACCAATAGTAGCGGAGGGCAGGGGACTCGAACCCCCAACCCCTTGCGGGGCACCTGATTTCGAATCAGGCTGCTAGCCAATTCGCGTACCCTCCGGTCGCCGCACTTGGTTGTCGTACAGCTTGGCTCCAATTTACTCTCACGCAGAATTGCGGGCAATACTGCTGCAATCTGTATCGGTGCGAGAATCGTTACATTGCCTACCAGCAGCCCCTGACCGGTGGCATGATCGTGCGAAGCGTTACGTTGCACAGTAAACAGCCAAGACTTTGAAGCTCGTACCTGCACTGGCGGTTCTGCGGAGGATACTTTGTGTGCCGCCACTAACGCCGTAAACGAAATGTTTGTCCGCGGCGCGACATCCTGGTCGATACCATTTATCCCGCGATGGTTCGCTGCCGGTCTGGCAGAAAGACCGAGCATCCAGAGGCAGATGTTGCGAGGCAGTAATGGATTTGAGTCACAGAGCAAGGAGCTGCAAAGATGCCTAAGAACATTTACCGGGTTGTTACACGGGGTGCCGATGGCGAGATGAAGACTCGCGATTTCGATGCGCCCGATGCAATTCTGAAAATGCACGCCCAGCTTGGCGTCGATGATTGCAGCACCGATCTGGAGCTACGAGGCCTCCCAGTCTTGAAGGGCCTGATTGGCCCCATGCCGGAAGGCAAAAATGTGGTCCGCTACGAGTCGCCCGATGTGTTCGAGTCGTTGACCAAGGAATGGGGTAACGAAACGACCACAAAACGTAAATCACAGCGTCGCCGGTAAACCACAGCCTCGCATAACGTAGTCTCACAGAAAGTAGAGCCCACAACTGCGAGGATGAAGCAATAACCTCTTCCCAGAACGCTCTCCCGCCAAGACGATAGATGTTGGCTTTAGGTTTTGAGAATCAAGAGCGATCCTTCGTGGCAAGTGGCTAGAGAGTAACGCCACAAAATCAAAAACGTCGATTCTTCCACACAATGCAATTTGAAAAGGAAGAGTCAGTTTAGCCCGGCAACTGATCGATGACTGGCCGACCACTAATGGGTCGTGCTACCCCGCCAAGCTGAACTGTGAAGCGGAGGGTCGTTTTTGATTTGGTGGATACCGCCAATCGCCGAGCGGCTTGCGACCGAAGCCGTGCTGCCTGTGTTCTTACCGACGACGGTTCGATGGACCGCCTCTTCTTCCACATACCGATGGGTGGTGACCGGTACCTGATAGGTCCGTTTTTCCGGCAACATCTCACGCCTTGTGATTGGCCGGTGGACTTGCTCGGAACGGATTTCCCAGTGGGTCATCGGCACAAGATGGTACCCCATGTGCGCGGGCCGGAATGGATTGAAGACATCCTGCCATCGACCTTCCCATTGGTAGGTTGTGATGGGTGTATGAATCAGTTGCGTGTACGGTTCGTACGTGGTCGAAACTTTTTCGCTGTAGACCGTTTTTTCACGCGTCTCCATGCGACGTTCTACAACGGGCTTTTGGGTTCTGGTGCGAGTTTCCTTATACGTCACACCATTTTCCGTGTAGTAGCGGACCGTCTGCTGAGCAGATGCAATGCGGGAAAAGCTCTTCAGAGAAAAGAAGAACGAAAAGATGATAAGCATCAAAGTCCAGCGTTGCGTCCCTGCTAGCATGACCGGCCTCCCTTCGCTTGTTGCCCGACTCTTTCATCGGACAATAGGGCAACATGTCTTTAGCCCTCTTTGCGCAGAGCCCACAAAATTCCACGCCTGGAGTCGACGCACACGGAGTGTTTGGTAGGTATCTTCACTCCCTGTCATGCTTTAACGGTGCGTTGGGTTGCGGGAAAGGTTGTCGAACGGAACCGGTCGCGTTTGAGCAGCTTCTCGTTGCCAGAACTTTGTCCGGGACGGTTTCGGACTTTCCTTGTGGGCAGTTGCTTGTTGCCGTAGTGCTTTGTCCTTCGCTGCAAAATCATGAACCCAAACCTGCATGCTCATTGTACCCGCACTTCGACTCGTCCAGGCAGCCCGTGGAGCGAGTCCTCCGAACCCAGGTAGAAGTGGTGTGCGGAAAATAGTCCGCCCATTGTTTCCTGTCCGGCTGCCGCCTAAAAGAACGCTGCCACCTACCGGTGCAGAAACGTTTGTCGTGATGGCGGTGTGACCAAAGGTCGGCAGTTGCACCGTCTGCCCGGCGGCAAGGGATGAAAGCCACGCCAACAGCGGTAGTGAAACAAGCGTGCTAGCAACTGACGTTGGCGACATGGGGGTCCCCTTTTTGTGGCGAACCGTCTGCAATCCACTATACCGTCTGCACAGATTGCTGACAAATAGTTTGTTGCACTACAATTTTGCGTTGATAGCGTCCGAGATGCTATACAGTTTCTAATGGAATTGGTATGCTTGAGACATGTTCGTGTGTCGGTGCCGACACTGGTCGGAATATTTTGCAGATACAAAATTTCGGAACAATATTGGTAGGAGTACATTGATGAAAACCTTAGTAAAGTGTGGGTTGATGGTTGCCGTTATTGCAGCGACCTTGTTCTTTACAGCTCCCAAGCAAGCGGAAGCCCGTCGTTACTGGGCCTATTACCCAGCGTATGGTCCGGTATATACCACGGCGTACTATCCACGTCGCGTGGTCTATCCGCGTCGGGTTGTTTCCTATTACGGTCCAGTCTATGCACCCCCGGTTGTTGTGGGTGGATATGCCCCTGGTTGCTGTTGCAATTGAGTGATCGCACTCTGGCTGTTTGGAGAAAATAAGATTTTCGCCATCGCCGTTACCAACCCGTTTGGTAGCGGTGGCGGCGATTTTTTTGTGCGCTTTGTCGTGTTTCAGCCGTGCAGAAGCTTTTGCCGGCCCTCGCTAGGACGGTACTTTTTCCATTCTGCCAGAATCAGGATGCTGGTTTGGTGAAGCTATCCCGGTTAAAATCCATACGGCTTTTCACCGCCACTTCCCGGTCGTTGTTGCGAGTTCGGCGATGGCAGCAGATTTTGATCCCTATTACAAATGGCTCGGCATCTCGCCCGATGAGCGACTCCCGACCCATTATCGACTGCTCGGATTGATTGCCTTTGAGTCCGACCCGGAGGTCATCGAGGCGGCGGCCGATCGTGTGATGAGCTACCTGCAGGAGGTCTCCACCGGTGCCGAAATGGCCCGCGCCCAGAAACTGTTGGGCGAAGTCTCTCGAGCACGCCTCTGCCTGCTCAACGCGGGAAAAAAAGCAGCATACGATGAGAAGTTGCGAGCGCGGCTCGCCGCAATCGAAGCGGATAAAACATTGCGGAGCGATGCTGCTTCATCCGGAGCAGTCTCAGAGCTGCAAGGTGAAGATTCCCTTTCTCCGATTGAAAGCGATCTTTTTGACAAACCTCCCCCCCTAAAATCTGCGCGCAAACGGTCTGACGCGATTGCCCCGGCACGTGTGCCTCAAGAACGGTCTTTGGAGGAGGTTGAGGATTCAAACGTCGGCAGTCGCCGGGTGCTAATCGTTGCTGGCTGTGCTGGAATTCTGTTGCTTCTCTTCGTCATTGGATTTCTGTTTCCGAGGCCCTCGAACAACCCAGTGGACGAAGAGCCAGAAGTTCCCCCAAAGGTGGCCAGTCGTGAAGGAGGAACAGATTCGTTTCAACGCAACCCAAAAGAGACGAGAGGCGCCGTCATTCCTCCAGACCCTGCGAATCCGTCGCCGCCCTCCAAGGATGCCCAGCGCACCGCATCGGAAGAGGATCTAGAGCCCACGGCAAGTGATGGTGAAACAAATGAGCCGGCCAAAACGGACGAGGCTGACGAGAGCAGCGAGGATGAAGCAGATACTGAACCGGTGGAGGAAAAAGCTCCTGCGAAGCAGCCGATCGGCTTTGTCGAGCTTCAGATTGCCCCCACCGACACGAAGACTAAGTATAGGTATCAAAAGCAGGCAAATCATTTCTACTCGGCAGAGGGATCCACTTCGGCTTTTTATCGGCTCGAGGTCAGTGCACCCTCAGGCGGCCCACTTGCGGGTCTTTGTTTGGAGATGCATGCGCCATCACATCAGACGGCAACGCTCACCAACATGGAGCTCAAGTCCGTCAACTGGCTTGGGGCCATCGATTCGCTTGGTCGGGGTGGTGCCGCGACGGTGATCGACGCCAATGAGAATGCCGGATGGCAGTTGCAATTCAACGGCGGGGAACCTGTGTGGGCCGTGTTTGCTGCTAAGGGACCGTTTGGTCCAAACTTTCTGATTGAAATGAAGCATAGCAGCAACACCCAGCGACTTCCCAGCTTTCGTTTGTGGGGGATTACCGGCAGTGGCACGCTAGAGGAAATGGCCCAGGCGGTTCGCGATCGGGTGCGGGCTGAAAAGCCGTTTGTCGATTTTGTTGCCCGCGGTCTGCCGGCAGGGCGTACGGGCGAGGTGGGCCTGGGAAGTCTCTTTTTGGGAAAGGAAAAACTTGCAGCCCAGCTCTTTGGTGGCAATTCGAATCCCGACGGCGTGCGGTTTTCGCTTGAGCAGATGACCTCTGAGGAGGAGGACGATGCGCAGCGGTGGCAGTTTATACTCTCCGGCGATGAGCAGACTCCCGTTGCGGCACTCACCCTAAAAGAAAATAAGCTCTCCCTCGGCTGGCTCCCGGCGGCCGGTGAGCTGCCCGAGTCGGCCAGTTTGCAGAATGGCTTACTGCAGCTGCACATCGGGAAACATGTCCGCAGCGTTCCGCTGCGTGAGGTGAAAGAGCAAGCTCCGCTTACCTATAATCCACTCAAAGCTGTGAAGCCGCAGATTGAGGTACCTGCCGGTGTGCCGGCAGCAGATTTGCGGCTTGTGCTACAGTTTCCCGAACAGACGTTTGGTGTCAATAAGCGGGTCGTTTTATCGCTAACAGGGGCCGAAAAGGAGCAAGAAATATCGCTTCGCGATGGGACTATCTTAAAGTTGGTTGCTTCCTTCAAAGAGCCAATGATTATCCTGAGGATGAAGACGCTTCTGCGCACCGGAATTGAAGACAAGAAAGGTAAGAAAAGAACGAAGGATGTGCCTTTGCGCAAAGCCTTTGCAGAAATCCCCGAGCTTAATGCGAGAACAAAAAAAGGTGAGAAGATTATAGAAACGATCGAAGCGGCCGAAAAATATGCTGATCGCTCTCGACTCAAAACAGCCGAGAAGCAAGAAATGGCGCAGATCACTCGCCGTTGGCGGGCACTCGGTCTTCCTCAGGGGGACTTCTCAAAAGAGCAGATGGAAAAATTGCGCGGCGTCTATGAGGCGAAACAGGAGAAAATCAAAAAACGCTCCAATCAGCTACAGCTTCTTCAGGGGTGGGCTGAGCAAATGGGTGATGCAGAGGCCATCGAGTTTCGCCTCTACACGCTAGTCGATGGTGTCCCGCTTGACCTGGTCCGCTCCACCGGCTGGGTCGACGATTGAGCGAGCGAGCAGCGCGTGCAGACTGCTGTCGGGCCGCTTAATCGCTACAACCGCACCGGCCCGCAATCGCCGAGTATTTTCGCTATGGACCGCTCCCATCACCCCAAAGCGCCCCTCAGGCTGCAGATGCCGGTTTGTGTCTGCTAGCGACGCTTGCTCCGCGGTGGCTACAGAGGTGGGAGATCGGTTTTTCTTTTGCCTAAAAACTTGACTCTCGAGCGGGCGCTGAAAAAATTGTCTTGTTGCAGGAAATCTTTGGTTACCGGTGGTATGACTTCAGGAGAACTCTCTGATGAGTAGAGGCACGAATTCAGGGATTGTGGTAACCGCAATTCGTCTACAGAGGTCGGGACTATTGCTGCTTCTGCTGCTCGGAGGCACAGCTTCGCAGGCGGCCGATGCAGTGTCCGTCGAGTTTGATTGTGGGCCGGCTGTTGTCTGCCGCGATGTGACGCCTGTCGACTTTGCAATCTCGAATCCGAATGAAAAGATTATCGAGGCCACGCTGCAAATTTCGACAAGGGTTTCTAAGGGGAACGCTGTCGATCTTCGGGAACTGCTCTTTGAGATTGACAGCCCGCATGCCCGGATCTTTGAATTTACGCCCAAGACACAGTTGGACAGCGAGTTTGTCGAGCCGATCCAGATCGTCAAGACCGTAGGAAAACATCGTACGATCGGGGGAACGGTCAATGGCACCATGGCAGCTCCGATTCCGTTGCCCGCAAGTGCCCAGCCGGTCGCCAGTCTCGGCACCAACGAGCAAAACAGCGTCCGAGAAGAAATGCGAAAGATGCCGGCTAAAACACCGGTTATTATCAGCGGTACATTTGCACAGCAGCGGGGCGTCTTTTTTAAAATTAAGCAGTCGCCCCAGCGTTCCTTCGAAGGTATCCAGAAACTCAGTTGTCAATTTGTCGTTCCCCGCAGTTGGCGAGGGGATTACGTGCTGTTGTCCTGTCTGGCGAAGGGGCAGCGAACTCGCTACCTGATCAAAGGGGTGCATCCCTGTGGTGATGCCCGTTTTGTCGTCGGGCTCTACCTGGAGGGAGATTCGAGTGCCAAAGAGGCAGCCCACAATCTGGCGGCAAGTCAGATGTCTCTGCGACGAGAGGGTGTCAAACTCGATGAGGCGATGTCGCCCGACGGAGAAGAGCATCCGCGCGGCAGCCGATCTGCTTCGATCCTATGCAGGTAGTCCCCGCTGATCTTCTCAGAGCCGGTTTACAACTCGCGGGGTCTCCAAAACGCGATGAGTTCACCGCGGGTGGTTTCGCAAAAATCTCCCCAGTCCTCCACCGGTATTTCAATCTGCGCCAGTGCAGCAGTGGGAAAATCTTCGTCACACCCAGTCAGACGATAAAGCAATTGGGAAATTCCTGGATTGTGGCCCACCATCATGACGCGATCGAGGTGGTTTGGAAAACATTGTGCCGTTTCAATGTAGGTCATCGGTGGTGCCAGATACAAATCGCGAACCTCATTAATCGCTTCGGGATGGCAACAGAAGTCGGCAACCGCCTCGGCGGTGCTGCGGGCACGTAGTGCGGTGGAACTGACGATCAAACCAGGTTGGATGTTTTCTTGCACAATCAGCTTGCCGATGCGGGGAGCATCACTCTGGCCCCGCTTGTTGAGTGGCCGGTCATGGTCTGTAAGGTGCGATTCCTTCCAACTCGATTTTGCGTGTCGGAGCAGCAGGAGTGTTTTCATGGCATTTCGAATGAGTCGGGCAATGGGACTACAGGCCTCGAGAACATGACTCTATGAGAAACTGAAGAATAGCGTCTCGGCCACTCGGCGTATAGTTTGTTGGCTTGTGCCTGATCAGGATTGGGCCGCTGTTGTTATTCCGGAGTCACTGGCATGGGCCATATCGCGATCGCAAAGTGAAAAATCGCAGGATCGCGGTCCGGGGAAGGCGACACGACTCGACCGATTTGTTAAAGTGACCACCGGGGCGGATCTCTAAAAAACAACCGCCGCAGGAAATACACTGGAAAGATGAGGAAACCGATGAAAGTCGCCACAATTGAAACGAGCAAAGGAACAATCCGACTCCAATTGCACGCCGATGAGACACCGAAAACGGTCGCAAATTTTGAGAAACTGGCAGGCGATGGATTTTACGACGGTCTGTTGTTCCATCGTGTGATCCCTAATTTCATGATCCAGACCGGCTGTCCACAGGGTACAGGAACCGGTGGACCGGGTTACACGTTTGAAGACGAATTCGATGACTCGCTGAAACACGATAGCCCGGGCATTCTTTCCATGGCCAATGCGGGTCCGAACACCAACGGTTCCCAGTTTTTCATCACGCATGGTCCGACCCCGCATCTGGACAACATGCATTCGGTCTTTGGTGTGGTACTCGAGGGACAGGATGTCGTCGATTCCATTGCCCAGGGGGATGCGATGGAAAAGGTTACGGTCACCGACGAAGGCGAATAGAGTATCCGGTTACCCTCGCCCCTTGCCGGGCGAGATGCAGGTGATACCATACGGACCATCGACCGGCCGTTAAGCCTTTCATGCCCCCTTAGCTCAATTGGCAGAGCAATTGACTCTTAATCAATAGGTTCAAGGTTCGAGTCCTTGAGGGGGCACTCAAAACGCCGAGTGACCGGCGTTTTTCTATGCGCTTGCCGCTACCAGAATTTTTTACGCGTTCCAGTCGGCAAAATAGATGCGAATTTGGAGTATCCCGAGGCGTTGTGAAGAACGAGGAGCGACCGAGCCCAGGACGTCGCTTCTGACTAACGGAACATCCTGAGGCGGACGGTGCCGATAAGTATGATGCCGGCTAAGAATAAAGCCGTTGTGGTCGGTTCAGGAACGGCCGAAGGACTCGAGTTGCCGACAGCCAGAGTGATCGATTCCAGGCCGTGCCAGTTATTTTGAAGGTTGGGTACTACGAGCTGGAGTGACTGCGTATCGTCGTTTCTTTCAGAGATCATGTACAATATGCCGTTCGAGATATCCAGCCCCGCGATCGAAGGCTGAGCGAAGCCCGCAACCATGATATCAGCCGTCAATGGACTGCCTCCCAGTGGCGTGTTTTCAGGGAAAAAATCGAGTGAGAGGTCGTGAATGTTGATTGAAACCGATTCCGAAACAGAAAAGGTGAATAGGAGAGCCATTCCTGAATCGACGGTGAAGGTAGAATCATCTTCGGAGAAGATCATCACACCCGAAAAAGCCTCGGCGTCGAGCGTCACCTCGTAATCATCACCCAGAGAGGTGTAAGATTCGGAGGCCAAACCATCAAGGGCCTGGACAACATTTGAGCTGGAAGTCGAAAAGTCGAAGACATGCAACTCGGTGGCTGAGGCATTGCCTGCAATGAACATCGCAGCGGCCAGAGCAATCAGCGAGTAGGGGAGGCGAAACATACGAGTGTGATGCTTAAAATTTGATATTTGGTGGTGGATTGAATTAGCCATGACTTTAAATGGCCAGATGGGCAAGAAACCGGACATAAAAGCGGGCCTATTTAGTCATGCAAAAATGAGGGGACAAATGGCGATTTTTCTCGTAAAAATCACGTATTGGATGCCGTTGTTGGCTTCCCGAAAACGGGGCGGGGCAAAAATAATTGAGCGTCCGGTGCCCCGGATTGTTTGGTTGGGTAAACTGAGGGGGTATTACCTGCCGCCAACGGGCAAATCCGGGGCTATTGTGGCTTTATACGGAGAGCTCTTATGAAAC
>JABABY010000068.1 GCA_014237955.1 Planctomycetota bacterium | reverse complement strand
TTGGTATTTGGACGGCTGATTGAGAATGTGTTCCAATCAGCAGGCGATCTTGTACTCGATGCGTCGTTGCGAAATCTCTGCCATGAAATTTCTGAATCGCTTTTTCGAGAGGACATATCCTCTACGGCAGTCCGAAAAAGCTAAAACTGTAATCTTAATGTTGACCGCTACTCGTCTCACCGTTATTCGTCTCATTGTGGCACGTCGTGCAATTGCAATTACCATCATGTTTTGGTACGCGCAGTAAACCCCGTCAGGCGATGTTAAACCTAGCCGTCCCGAAGGAGATAATTGTCCTAAAACTTTACCGTATCCCTCTATATTCTTGCTGAATTCAGCGTCCTTTCAGGAGCCACCCCCTTAGTCAAGGCTTCTTGAATAGCCTAGACTGACTTTTGCATACAAAAGGTAATGCATCGGGCCGAGTGGTTCAGATTCAAGGATGGTCAGCAAGCTTTTTCTAATCCCTTCCGCACTATCCCCACCTAAAAAACATTCCTAAAGGACATCGCATGCCCGCCATCAAAGACGAAGCTTTTCCAATCGGCGATGCAAGAAAGATTGTGGCTGATCTTCTTAAACCGAAGGCATGGATCTACTGGACCGATACCCTGATCACGCTGACAATTACCTATAGCTGCATTCTCTTTGTGTTTCACCAGGAAACGGCAATGGGGTATGCCAAGGGAATGCCGACAGACTCTTCGCAATATATCCCTGCATTTTTGTTTTCCTGGCAGGCTATTCTGTGTTACGTGGTCGCTGGTTTTGGGTTGCACCGCGTGACAAATATGATTCATGAGGTTGCCCATCTGAATGCGACGAGTAGTCTAAAAAGTTTTCGTATTGCCTGGAACTTGCTGGTGGGTGTGCCGGCGATGTTACCCTCGTATTTTTTCGAGTATCACATGGACCACCACAACAACACAATCTATGGTACCCATCGGGACGGCGAATACTTGTCGATTGGAAGAGGTCCGGTTTTTAGGGTTTTGATATTCCTCACACAAATTGTGGGGCAACCGATATTCGTCTTGTTCCGATTGCTTATTTTGACGCCCATTTCATTTTTGCATCCACGATTACGACTTTGGATATTGACCACCTGCTCGTCTGTCGTTTTCAATCATGCTTACCGTCGCAAAATCTCTAAAGACGCGCCAAGAAAGTGGTGGGCGGCAATGGATATTATGTGCTGCCTACGAGCCTGGCTCATTCCCAGCCTGGTGGTTTTGGGTGCCCTCGGCTACAGCATCGGTACACCACTGTCACGAGTTTTCACCATCCTTTTGCTTGCATTTCTTCCCCTTTCGCTGCACTATTTTCGCTCCTTGACTGCCCATCACTGGACCCTCGATGGACGACAAGTAAGCTTTCGTGCACAATTGTTTGATTCGGTTGACATTGTAGGCAATCGGTTTTTTACAGAATTTCTCTACCCGGTTGGGCTCCGCTATCACGCACTGCACCATATGTTTCCCACCTTGCCTTATCACAATCTTCGGACTGCACACGAGCGACTGATGGCCCAGTTGCCAGCCGATTCACCCTACAGAGAATTGGTCTACCCGAGTGTCTTTTCAGTACTGAAGGAATTGTTTCGGACCGTACGCTCGATACCCAAGCAAGCATCATCACAACTATCTGATGCGGCCTAAGGTCTGTTGTGACTGCTTTGTTGAAAGTGTCCTGCCATGGCAGCAGATCGCCCCAGACAAGACAAGCCTGTTTCCCGAGACAGCACGAGCGATGCTCAATGCAGTGCTGCCCCCAAGCAGAACCCTCGGCTTTTACCACCCTTAAAAATTTGGGTGGTTGTGGGAATCGCTGTGGGCTGCATCTTTTTGGTCCGCACAACTGATCTTACTGCTGATCATGCTGTCAACAATCTACTGACACTCGGTTTTGGCTTCGTGGCCTTGATGGCGTGGATTCTCTGGTTTTCTTTTTGGAGCGGGCATTCCCGGCGGCTACGGTGGCTGCCGACGGGAGTCATCATTAGTTGTATTGCCCTTTTTTTTATTTTCTACCGCATCGATCACTTTAGTGGTGAATTGATTCCCCGATTCGCACCTCGTTTTTCGGTCCCTTCCGACCAACTCCTTCCAGAATTACAGAATCAACCTTCCCAAAACGATTTGCCTAAGATCGATTTGGGCAAAAGTACAGCATACGACTTCCCACAATTTTTAGGCCCGCAGCGACGGGCAACACTACCTGCGGCTGGGCTTTCTCGAGATTGGGCAGCGACGCCACCTCGTCAACTTTGGAAACAACCCATTGGTGCTGGCTGGTCGGCATTCTCTGCTGTGAACGGCTATGCCGTCACGATGGAGCAGCGAGGGGCCCTGGAACTTGTCGTCTGCTACGATTTGAAAACCGGGAAGATCCAGTGGTCCCATGCCACAAAAGCCCGTTACCAACACAAGCTTGGTGGGATTGGCCCTCGAAGTACACCTACCATCCATCAGGGAAAAGTTTACTCACTCGGCGTTACGGGACAATTGCATTGTTTTGATGGAGCAAATGGCAATGTTCTCTGGAAACACAACCTCCAGAAAGAGTTTGGGCTTTCGACCGAGGAAGACGCAAAGATGCTGTACTACGGGCGCTCGAGCTCACCACTGATTGTGAATGATACTGTGGTGGTTCCCGCGGGTGGACCACAAGAGGAGAGGCATTATTCACTCGTCGCTTACGACAAGGACACTGGAGAACTGGTTTGGAAGAATGGCACAAGTCAAATCAGTTATAGCTCTCCTTCACTAGTGACCCTCTGTGGAACAAAACAGATTCTGAATGCCAATGAAAACAATGTGGCTGGCTATGATCCCAACTCAGGAGAGGAATTGTGGAAGCACGACTGGGAAGGTGATAACTTAGTCAATCCAAATATATCACAAGCCGTCGCAATAGACGGGGATCGTGTTTTAGTTTCGAAGGGGTACGGCACAGGGGCAATGCTATTACAAATTCTCCATTCTCCAGATTCTGGTTGGACGACTAAAACAATCTGGAGCAGGCACAACGCATTGCGAACCAAGTTCACCAATGTTGTCATTAAAGATGGCTATATATACGGACTCAGCGATGGCATCATGCAGTGCGTCGACCTCAATACTGGTCGGCCAAAATGGAAAAAGGGCCGCTATGGCCATGGACAGATTTTGCTAGTCGGTGATGTGATCCTAGTACTGAGCGAATCGGGTAATGTCCATCTGGTGGAAGCAACGCCCAAAAAACATACGGAGCTTACAAAGTTCTCGGCAATCGAGGGCAAGACCTGGAACAACATCTGTCTCTATGGACCTTTTTTGTTGGTCCGCAACGCAGAACAGGCGGCTTGTTACGAACTCCCTCGGGAATGAAATACATCGACTTGCAACACTTGCTTTTTCGTCACTGGCAGGGCCTGCTCGTACGTCAAACCACGTAGAATCTATGGTCGCTGCCAGTCGATCTCGAAAACCGCTTCGATTTCTACTGCAACCCCCAGGGGCAAGCTTGCAACTCCGACCGCACTCCGGGTTCCAACCCCAGCCTCCTCGCCAAATACATCCCGAAAGAGTTCGCTGCATCCATTGATTACCGCTGGGTGGGCAGTGAAGTCTGCCGCACAATGAACGAGCCCAAGGACTTTGATCAGACGTTGGACATGATCGAGCGAATCCAACGCTGCACGAAGACTCGACAGGATTGCCAAACCAGCCAGCCTTGCCGCCTCATAGCCGGCGTCGAGATCCAAATCGACCCCCACTTTACCCACAACAAGAGAGCCATCGGCTCCGACGGGAAGATGCCCGGAAGTGCTCGCCAATGCCCCGGCAATCACAACGTTCCGATAGACGCCCTTGGGAAGTGTGGGGGCCGGAAGCTGGACACCCATATCAACAAGCCGCTGCTCAGGAGAACTCATCGATCTATTCCATTTTTCTAGTCCGCAGTCCCGACTCAAGGACGCGAAGGCAACGGGTAGATTAATCCCCATCGCAATACCGTCGCTCTTATTTTGAAAATCTAAGAGATAATCTTGTTAAGAGGATATTCTACAATTCCTTGCGCCCCTACCGAATTTAAACGCGGAACAATTGCACGAATTATCGATTCCTCGACGATCGTGACTACAGACACCCATTCATCATCCGCAAGATTCGAGATGGTCGGTTTTCTGAGTGCGGGAAGCAGCAACAATATTTCGCCTAATCGTTCTTTTGGGACATTCAGCATCAGCCCAACTTGCCCTTCAGCAGCCATTGCACCACGTAGCATCAGTGCGATATCGTCAATTTTTCGCCGCTTCCAGTCATCCCGATAGGCATCATGATTGGCGATAAATCGCGGGGTACTCTGCAACACTTCGGCAATAATCCGTAGGTTGTTTGCTCGCAACGAGCTGCCTGTTTCGGTAACCTCTACGATTGCATCGGCCAGGGTGGGTGGTTTGACTTCTGTAGCCCCCCAACTGAATTCGACGTTGGCTTCGACTCCGTGCTCAGCGAGGAACGAGGTCGTCATCCCCACAGCCTCAGTAGCAATCCTCGCACCCTGAAGATCTTTTACGGACTCTACCGGTGAATCGTTGGGAACGCAAAGAACCCAACGGACCGGTCGACGAGACACCTTGGAAAAAACCAGTTCTTCCACTTCGTGTACGTCGGCCCCTGTTTCCATGATCCAGTCATAACCGGTCAAACCTGCATCCAGAACACCAGCGCTAACATATCGGGCCATCTCCTGAGCACGAATTAAAAGGCATTCGATCTCATCATCATCGATAGACGGAACGTAACTGCGTGAACGAAATGTTATTTTGTACCCGGCTCGACGAAACAACTCCCCTGTAGCCTCCTGGAGGCTTCCGGCGGGAATACCGAGTTTCAGTATCTTCGGATCGCTCATTTTTTATACACTTCTTCAGGGTCAAAGATCCGCTCGCCAGTAACTTCCAACCCATCCTGCGTTAGTCGACGATAAAAACAACTTCGGTAACCATGGTGACAAGCTGCATCTCCTACCTGCTGCACTTTCAATAAAATAGTGTCTCTATCACAATCTAAATAAATGGAATCGATCTTCTGGACGTTGCCACTCTCCTCACCTTTACGCCACAGCTTATTACGGCTACGGCTAAAGTAGACCGCTCGCCCGCTCTTGAGTGTTTCAGCATAACTCTCACTATTCATGTAAGCCATCATCAGGACTTCGCCTGTTTTCGCATCCTGGGCAATCGCTGGCAGGAGCCCGTCGGCTGCCTTGGAAAAATCTGGGTCGTGCGATGGGGCTATATCTTCGGGTTGACTCACAATATTGAATCCCTGTTCGATACATTTTGTAATCGAGTCAGCATAACCGGATTGCAGCCCACCGCCCAGGAGCCATCCCTGGAGAGCCTCTAAGACTCTTTGTATCGAAGGGCTATACCATCTGATGGTAGCTGGCCGTGGCTCACAAATCCAAATTTAGTCTCAAAAACGAGGCTTTCCTGACCGTTAATGCGACCACCGATCAAGGAGGCTGACTCCGCATAGATAACAGGGGGTAAATTTCCTAGCATAGTGACTAAAGAACCGTTTCCCTTCCCATCCTTGTTGAGGCTTTTGAAGATGGATATTTCCGGCAGTTCATTTCTTGTTACCGGCGGGGCCTCTGGGCTTGGAGCCGCTTGCTGCCGCCAGCTTTCAGCCGTCGGAGCTAAGGTGTTGATCGCAGACACCAATGAAGAAGCGGGAAATAGCTTGGCAGATACTTTGGGTGCGGATGCTACGTTTGTGACAACCGATGTCCGCATTGAAGATGATCTCGAAGCAGCCGTTAAAACTAGTGTTGATGTCCATGGGCCATTGCGGGGACTCATCGCCTGTGCTGGAGTTCTTGCTGCAGAGAGAGTCGTTGGTCGCGATAGACCACATGATCTAGAGATGTTTCGCAATACGATCGACATTAATCTGAATGGCACCTTCAACGCCGCACGTAGCGCCGCTGTGGAAATCGCCAAGTCCACACCCAATCAAGACGGTGAGCGAGGAGTTATTATCATGACTGCCTCGATCGCTGCCTGGGACGGTCAAATCGGCCAAGCTGCCTATGCAGCATCCAAAGGAGGAATCGTCAGCATGACATTGCCCATGGCCCGTGAACTTGGCCGGCATGGGATTCGCGTGGCTGCAATTGCACCCGGTATATTTGCCACTCCGATGATGGAGTCCGTAAGCGATGGAGTTCGAGAATCGCTCGAATCACAAATCCCTTTTCCTCAACGATTTGGTCAGCCGACTGAATTTGCCTCTCTTGCCCAACATATTATTGAAAACCAAATGATTAACGGATCGGTACTCCGTCTTGATGGTGCGGTGCGAATGGGACCGCACTAAAAAACAGACGAGAAGTACTTCTACATCAAAACCAGTTGTTATTGCGATACCAGTCGACCGTTTCCTGCAGACGGTCTTCTAGAGATGCCTTTGGCGCAAAACCCAACTCCTGTTGGATTCTTTCTGGTGAACAGATCCAATGACCTGCCGTGCCCTCCCTTGCCTTGTCAAACGAAAACACTCTGGCACGTCCCGATAAGCGTGCCAGACAACTATTCGCTCCGCCGAGTGCAATGATCACCAAATCCGGGGAAGGCAACTTGAAAATAAGTCGGCGACCCATCGCCCTGCCAATCAAGGTGCCCAACTGACTATACCGCACATGCTGCGGATCAGAGACAAAATAGCATCCTTGCTGAAAATGTTCTCTCTCTGCATCGTCTTTGATGACTCGAGCCCCTTTCTCTGCAGCCAACACAATACCTTCCGCAAGATCGGCAGCATGGATTAACGACACGTGGCGACGATGCCGCATGCCCGGAACTGGATGGATGCCAAAACGCCAGATTGGTTGAAAAAGATGAAATCCATGTTGATCACCGCCACCAAACACGATAGGAGGTCGGACAACGGTCACTGGTAAACGATCTGCAAAAGCAGCAGCAGCAATTTCTCCCGCACGTTTGCTCAAACCGTATTTGGAAACCGGTTTACAATCATCCTTTTCACGGATAGGGCGTCCCGGCATAGCGACTCCTGCAGCGGCAATACTCGAGACCAACACGAAAACCGGCGGCGATGTTCTATTTGCACAAACAGAGACCAGATTCGATGTTCCCTCACCGTTGACACGCATCATTTCTTGATGCGTTAGAGATTTCATTGCGCCTGCGGCGTGTACGACGACATCCACGCCCTTGATAGCTCGCGTAAGGCTCTCTCGGTCAGACAAATCACCAACGACGATCGAAGCGCCCTGCTTTTCCAATTCCTCTTTGTCCGAAGTCGAACGAACAAGACAGCGTACATTAAGACCATGCTCTGCTAGGACACGAGAAAGATGGCCTCCAATAAACCCCGAACCTCCTGTCAACAATACGGTATTCATGTCAAATTAGATTGTTGTCGCTGTTAGTGTTGTTCTTCTGATATGCTGCGATTACTATAGGTAACACCGAGGCGAACCATCGTAAAAAATCGCACCGACTTAGATAACTCCCGTCCGGGCCAAGGGCCATCCTTGAAGCCGACAGACGTTCGCGATAGGATGAAAAATCCCATGTTTTCCAATCCCTGGGCCAACTAACCGTATTCATTGACTATGTTCTCAATGCCATCTTTGCGGTTTTGAATCAATCTGGAAGCGAGAAGAGCGGTCCTAGATGTCTGATCGTGATGTGGTCATCACCGGGGTTGGAGTCGTTAGCCCAATAGGTATTGGTTGCGATACCTATTGGGAATCGATGCTGGAACAGCGCAGTGGTGTTCGCGAACTACAGGCGTTCGATCCTAGCACATCGCGGTGCAAAATTGCAGGGGAAATTCTTAACTTTGAACCCAAGAAATACATCCGGCCCCGCAAAAGTCTCAAGGTAATGTCACGCGATATCCAACTCGGTTTTGCGGCGGCCGATTTGGCAGTAACCGATAGCGGGCTTACTCCCGAACAGATCGATCCTGAGAAGAAGGGCGTTATCTTTGGAACCGATCTGATTTACACGGATGTTGATGCCCTCCATGATGCCTATCGCAATTGCTTGGTTGATGGCGAGTTTGACTTCAGTCTCTGGGGTACGCATGCGCTTGCAAACATGCATCCTCTTTGGTTGCTAAAGTATCTACCCAATATGGCTGCCTGCCATATTGGAATCTTTCAGGATGCCCGTGGGCCAAATAATTCTATTACGGTTGGTGATACATCTAGTCTTCAGGCAATCTCTGAAGCAGTCCATGTTATCCAGCGGGGAAAGATCGATGTCGTCATTTCTGGTGGCACAAGTTCGCAACTTAATCCGACCGTCTATGACTTCCGCGGACGGGGGAGATTCACGCATGGCGATGGTGACCCCACAACGTTTCCACGACCTTTTGACCGTGAACGCGATGGCACGCTTCATGGTGAAGGCGCCGCATCATTTGTTCTAGAAAGTCGTGAGCACGCGTTGAGTCGCGGTGCGACCGTACTGGCACATATCGCAAGCTGCTCAAGTTGTTTTGAGCCAATCAAGCCCGACACCCCTCCTCGTGGTACGGCAATTCGCATGGGAATCAAGGCGGCCTTGGAAAAAGCGGGCTTGCAGCCTAGCGATATTGATCACGTGAACGCACATGGGATTGCCACTGTGGAAGGTGATCGAATTGAAGCAGAGGCGATTGCTGAATTGCTCGGCGAGATTCCCGTAATTGCACCCAAGAGCTACTTTGGCAATCTTGGCGCCGGTGGCGGTGCCGTTGAGATGGTGGCCAGCGTACTTGCACTCAAAAAAGGGGTCGTCCCTGCCTCACTCAACTACAAGCATCCCGACCCAGAGTGTCCAGTCAACGTGATCCACAACGAGACAAGGCTTCTGGACAAAAAGGCCGCACTTTTGCTCAATCAAGGTCGGGAGGGACAAGCAGTGGCGGCAATTATTACGACGAACTGAGCCGTTATCGCGAAGCGCCTAATGATTTGTCGGTGGCAACTTCTGCTTACCAAATCCTATCGCGTCCACATTGATTCGCGCTTGTGCAGAATAAGGGGTCGGAATTGGAGGACTAGAGGCTTTTAAGGTGTCCGCCTCAAGAGGATTGCCCTCGATTGGATTGTTTGCCATTTTCTTCTTTGCTTGACGTTCCAATCGGCCTGTAAACAATCGCCCTAATGGTCCGGTCAACAGTGCGGGCAGAAAAATCAGATCTCCCACGAGTGCCGCTGTCAGTAAAAACATCATCAGATACCCGAACCGTTGGGTTGGTGTGAAAGTGCTTAGTGCAAATACTCCCAATCCAAGACCACCGATGACCGTCGTCTCGATCATTGCCGTTGCACATCGTTCATAGGCCAGACGGACCGCTCCTCGCCGATCGAGACCGCTCAGAATTCCGCGGCGGAACCAAGTAAGAAAATGAACCGTGTCATCCACAGCCACCCCCATCGCCACGCTAGCCGTCATCATGGTGCCGATATCGACAAGCATGCCCGCCCAACCCATGAATCCAAAAATCACCACGATCGGAAACACGTTTGGAATCATTGAGAGCAAA
>JABABY010000067.1 GCA_014237955.1 Planctomycetota bacterium | reverse complement strand
AAATAGGTTTGCGTCTGTTCGGGATGGATCGGGAGTCGCCGGGCAAGAAAAAAACAGCCAAGAGACCAGACTGCGGCACCTACCATTCCTTGCCAGTCGGTGATCTTGTGCGTGCCGCCGTGCCCGCCGAGCCAGGTGATCCATGCCAATCCTATTAAAAAAAGAGGGATCCAAAGTGCAGAGACGAGGTCCATCTTCTGGCGAAGCAAGAGCTGTGAAGCGATGAACACCACACCACAAATACAAAACACCAGCCCCAACTTCCAGACGACCGCCCATCCCGTAACGTAGATCAGCAGCCCACAGATCATAAAAGCCAGGGGGCAAAAGAATTCGGCCCAGGGTAGTCGGAAGGGCCGTTTCTGCTCGGGTAACTGTCGGCGAAGTGCCAACACACTTAATGGCCCGAGTGCGTATGCGATGACGACGACAGCTGTGAGAAAGGCAACTAGCTCCTGCCAGCCAGGGAAGGGAAGAAACAGAAAAAGTCCGATGGGAAACGATAAGACGATCAAGAGTCCCGGCGAATGATAACGACCGATGCGACTGAGTCGACCGGGCAGGTAGCGATCATGACTCATGCCGCGGGCGATTCGCAGGCTCGAACCCAGATTGATCAATCCCGCGCCCAACGGCGAGACGATTGCCCCGGCAAAAACAAAATAAAACATCCATACGACACCGAGTGTCTTGGCCAATCCGGCAATTGGGCCGACTTGGTCGTCAAAACCAAGCTCTCTCCAGTTGCCCGGCTCAGTAGGCGGAAAATTAGCTGGCCTTAAGCCTCCCAGAAAGGCTATCTGCAGACCGATGTAACAGATCATGCAAAAGAGAATCGATGCAATGACCGCAAAAGGAACATCCCGATGTGGATTCTTCGACTCGCCAGCTGCGATTGCTGCATGTTGGAATCCCGTGAATGCATAAATCACACCTCCATACGCCAGAGCGCGACTGATTCCGCCCACGCCGTACGGAGCAAATCCTCCTTCGCTGATATCATCAAACATTTCCCAGCGGAAGGCGAATACAATCAATGAGACCGTAACGACGATTACCAGCGCAATTTTTACCCAGGTGAGGCTGTTGTTGATGTGGGCAAAAAGTTTGACTCCCCGCCAGTTGATCAACGAGAAAAGAATCCAGAGTGCGGCGGCACAAAAAAAGCCGTATAGGGTCAGGGGATGAGAAATGGTCTGTCCGTCTTTTCCTAATTGCTCCTTAGTGAGCCAGGGAAAGTAGATGGAACTGTACTGCATCACCGCCTGCACTTCAGCGGCCACGATAACTGTAAAGGTTAGCCAGGAACTTAAAGATGCAAAAAAGCCGACGGTGCGGCCATACGAGAGCAGCGAATAGCGGGTAATCCCGCCATTAATCGGCAACATTGCTCCTAGTTCCGCAAAGGTGACTGCTAGGACCATGATTGCCATGCCACCGATCACCCAGGATAGCAGTGCTGCTGGACCGGCCAGTTGCACGGCATAGAGTGGTCCGAAAAGCCAGCCGGAGCCGAGAATACCACCGATCGAAACAAACAGAAGTCCAATGGGGCCGATTTGGCGGTGATGATGGGGCATGACCGTACAGTTTACTGTGGCAAAATGTTGCGACAATCTTCCATGAGGCTCCTATTCTAATCGAATTGCTTGCTCTTAGCAGCATCGCCACCCCAGATCTCGTTACTGCTGCCATTTTGGCCGTGAAGAACTATTTTTAAAATTTGCTGCCAAGCAGATTCTCTCAGCCGAACGAATGGCGGGCCAGATAGGGGCATGCAGGTTTGACTTGCCGATGGGCTAAAACTTGCAGATAATACTGTTGCTATGCGGATCCTCTTTACATGTTGTCTTTTGTCGGGTCTTTTTCTGTTGTCTATTTCCATTGCTTGGTGCGAGCAGGACACGAGACAGCCCAGTCGGCCGACCCGCGCTGAGCCACCGGGCAGTTGGGATCCCGCTACAGAAAAACTCTTTGAAGGAGATCCTTTTCAGGCTGTTCGTGGCTCCCGACCCGAAAAGAGCACGGCGATTCCCTCAGCGAGTGAATCTACAGTGTTTGAGCCGGGCGCAAGCGGGTTCGTTTCCTGGCCCAAACTCATCTCGGAAGCAACCGTTACCGACGAAATCAAAAACCTGCAGCCTGAGGTTGCCCAAAACGTTCGTCGCCCAGGAACCTTTAAAGCGGGTGGTAATCGCAAAGTTGAGAAACAGTTTGCCGTTATTGCTGCGATGTTTGGTATTATCGCCGAGTATGGCGAGCCGATCCGCTGGCAGGCTGTATCGAGCGGTGCCCGGGACGCCTTTGCCCACGCGGCTGCAAATGCAAAAGTCGGAAGTCAAAGCGCATATCAGGAATCGAGAGCACGTTTTGAGGATCTCGAGGAATTGATTCGCGGCGGCACGGTGGAGTTCGAAACGACAAAATCAGAAAAGAGGGGTGTATGGAGCCGACTCATTGAGCGGCGGCTCTTGATGCAGCGAATTGAAAGATCTGATAAGGAGCGAATCAAACCGTGGATTGCAAATGATGCTGAATTTAAACAGAATCGCGAGTCGTTGTTGCACGAAGCAGAAATCATTGCCGCACTTGCCGAAATTTTTCAGCAGGAAGAGTACGAATTCTATGACGACGATGAGTTTGTCGCTTATTGCAAGCAGCTCCAGAAGCAGGCTCAAGAACTTGTGCACGCGATCAAGAGTCACAATCTCCCGGAGGTACAGAAACTCTATGGCGAGATCAGCAAAACCTGCTCCGCGTGTCACGAAGGCTATAAATAATACTCCTGTCGATTACATTCACCATGTGGCAATGCTGCGGGTCTCTTTCCCCCCTCAATTTGCAGATGTATATTGGACAGAGAGACAGTAATGGAAGTCATCCTCTCCTTTAGGCGGGCATTTGATTTCTTATTTTGAAGAGGAATATCTGGAGTTCAAAGGCTAGTGGGACAACTCCGCGGCTGTGTCGAGTTCCTTCGCTGATTGGTGAAAACGACTATGGGCATTCGATTTTTTTGCCCCCAAGGGCACAAACTCAACGTCAAATCTTTTTTGGCGGGCAAGATGGGATTTTGTCCCCACTGCAATGCCAGGTTGGAGATACCGCTCACTTCCACGCGGCCGAGTAGCAAGGCGGCAGCAGAGGAGCAAGTGATCCCACTGGCTCATCCCGTCGATCAGGAAGCGGTCTTGTCGGAGCCGCTGCTTGAGGCCAGCCAGCCAGCCGCTGCGCCCCTTCCCGAGGAGGCGGCAGGCATCCTACAGAGCCCGAACGAGGGCACACCATCGGGTCCGACCATGTCCAAGCAGTGGTGGATCTTGTCTCAAGCCGATAACCAGCAATATGGCCCAGCTCCAGCGGAGTTGCTGCGACAGTGGATCCAAGAAGGCCGTGTTGTTGCCGAGACGCAGATTCGTCCCGTGGACCCGCCCAATGAGCCTCACCATTGGCAAAAGGCGGCGATTCGATTTCCGGAATATTTTCCAGAGGATGGTGCACACTAACTGTCGCAGCACCAATGATTTTGCCATGAACATACAGCAGTTTTTTGAACATCACGGCTTAACCTCCAATCCGTTTGTGGAAGAAGATGCACAGACAGACTTGGTTTTTAAAGAACACTGTCTGAAAGAAATTTTCCATCCCGCCTGGGACAAGATCTATGGAAATCCCTCAGAACCGGCGACCTCACTGGTGTTTGGCGAAAAGGGATCGGGTAAGACCGCGATTCGGTTGCAGATCCTCGAGCATGTAAATCAATACAATCGTGAACATGCAGGGGAGCGAGTTTTTGTTATTGATTACGTTGACTTCAACCCATTTTTGGATCGATTTCGAGAAACGCTCTCCTCGCGACGCCGCAAGCCGGATCGTGTGCTTTCCGAGTGGAAGCTATGGGATCACATCGATGCCATTCTCTCTTTAGGTGTTACCGGTCTTGCCGACCGGATTTTAGGGGTATCCCAGCCCACAGGAGTGGCCTGGGAGATTGAGAAAAGTGCAATCCGCAGCCTCGATCGCAATCAAGCGAGGGACCTCTTGTTGATGGCCGCCTGCTACGACCAATCGACGGCGGAGACATTTAAGGGAAGGTGGCATCGCTTACGCCGCAAATTGAGATTCAGGACTTTGCTCACATATTGGGATATTGCGCTTTGCGTACTGGTGACGTGCTCAGTATTTGGAATGATTTTCTGGCGAGGCTGGTGGGACACCCTGAGAACGCCCTGGCCGTATGCGATCGTTTTAGTGAGTCTCCTGCCACGACTTGCTCGCATCTGGAAATGGTTCTGGTCTGCTCGCCAAATCGCCAAACATGTACGGACGGGCAACCGCCGGGCATGGCCATTATGTAAAGTGATGCTCAACTTTTCCGGATCGGAACTTGGTGGTCAGCCGCTACCCAACAAGGATCGCACCGATGATCGCTTTGAGTTGTTCTGCAAACTACAGGCAATCTTACAAACGTTAGGATTTTCAGGTGTTTTAGTTCTTGTGGACCGCGTTGATGAACCGCACCTGATTAACGGTCGGGCCGATTTCATGAAGGCATTTCTTTGGCCGTTGCTCGATAACAAGTTGTTAAAACATCCGGGGCTTGGTTTCAAGCTTCTCTTGCCGATTGAGGTAGAGCATTATCTCGAACGCGAGGACCGCGAGTTTTTTCAACGTGCACGGCTCGATAAGCAGAATATGATTCCCTCACTCGAGTGGACCGGCGAGGCTTTGTACGATGTTGCGTCTGCCCGTATTCGGGCTTGTGCAAAATCGGGCAGTGAACCGGCGTTACGCGGCTGGTTTGAGAGTTCTGTGAGTGAACAGCGTCTGATTGAAGCCTTTCGCTCCTTGCGGGTTCCCCGCCACCTCTTTAAGTTTCTTTACCGTTTGTTGGTGGATCATGGCAATGCCCACACGGATGACAATCCATCCTGGAAAATCAGCAGTGAGCTCTTTGAATCGGTTTTGGCGGTTTACCTCCGCGACCAGGATCAGGTCGATCGCGGTTTGCGTGCCGGTTAGAGTCGTCAGGGCTCTATGGTATTGAGAACCGACCTTGCCCGGACACTTCGTGGGGTACTAGGAAAAGAGAGAGATAGGAGCCTATACTGGGGCCGAGGGGAATGCGACACCATAAAAAAAGAGAGTTCCTGCTCGCCGGGACAGGAACTCTCAAAATAGGCTGTCCGAATTACCAAATATGTTTTGGAGTCCGGAGACCCACAGCCGTAGACTTGGTATCGGAGCGAACGGTGCTCCAACTTTACCTGGCTCATGGGTTGACTCTTTGAGATGCTGAAATGGGAACGGTGTCGAGGTCATCGGCGGTATAAGCGATACGGTTTAACATGGCTCGCGGCGGATGATTGACGTCGGACAAATAGACAAACAGGCCAACGAGGAGATGTTGGACGTGATTGAAAAGAAGCCGGCTAAACTTGTGCTTGAGGACGGTATGGTCTATACGGGCCAGGCGTTTGGTGCTGAGGGAGAAGTTGATGGCGAGGTCTGTTTTAATACGTCCATGACCGGTTATCAGGAAATCCTGACCGATCCGAGTTATTGTGGGCAGATTGTCACGATGACTTATCCCCTAATCGGAAATTATGGAGTGAACCAAGAGGATCGTGAAAGTGAACGACCCCATCTGGCCGGTTTTGTTGTGCGAGAAAATAGCCGTATTCGCAGTAATTTCCGCTCCAGCGAAGATCTCGGAGCCTACTTGAAGGAGTGGGGCGTTGTGGCGATCGAGGGGATCGATACTCGGGCCTTGGTGCGGCATATTCGTAGTACTGGAGCCATGAAAGGGGTGCTTTCGACGACCGATCTGGACGAAACGAGCTTGGTCGCGAAGGCCAAGGCGAGCCCCGGGCTGGTCGGTCGCGATCTGACGCGAGAGGTCATGCCGAGTGAGACGTACAGTTGGAGTGAACCGCTCAGCAGTTGGTCGCGGCTTGAATCCGATCCGCGTCTGGAAGCGGAGGGTACGGACCAGAGGTCTTTACCACATGTTATTGCTCTCGATTACGGTATGAAGTGGAATATTCCCCGGCATCTTGTCAGTCGTGGTTTTCGTGTAACGATTGTTCCCGGTTCGGTTTCGGCATCGGAAGTCCTCGCCCTTGGGCCGGATGGAATTTTTCTTTCCAACGGACCGGGTGACCCGGAACCGTTGCTTGGAGCAATCGAGACAATTCGCGATTTATTAGGTAAAAAACCAATTTTTGGAATCTGTCTCGGACATCAACTTCTGTCGCTTGCCTGTGGGGCAAAGACATTCAAGATGAAATTCGGACATCGTGGGGCGAACCAACCGGTGCAGAATTTGGCGAGTGGGAGTGTGGAAATTACCTCCCAAAACCACGGTTTTGCAGTTTTAGAAGATGGTCTACCGGAGATTCTTGAGGTTACCCACCGCAACTTGAATGACGGTACGATTGAAGGTATCCGTCATCGGCAGTTGTCTGCCTTCAGCGTACAATACCATCCGGAGTCCTCGGCCGGTCCTCACGATAGCCAATATCTGTTCGATATTTTCGGCGAGATGGTGGGCAAACCCCTCGCCCGGGTTTAAACAGCAGAGCAGCCTTCAGTAGCGCTCCGGCGATCTCGGTCGCATCTTTTTTTGCCACTTCTTGGATGCAGTAAGCTTGATCGGTTGAGGGTGTCTCTTCTTTAACGGCAAAAATGTGTCAAAAAAGTTATCACCGCAGAGCCCGTTAAAAATCTGATCAAAGACGCTCATATGTCAAACTGTGGATTTATGGAGGACCTTGCGGGTGGGGTCAACAGGGGGTTTTTGTTGGAGTACAATGTTCGGAGTAGCCACGGGGACCGCGTATCGTAAGCCCCCGAGTATTTGGGAAACGCATGGTGGCGTTTCCACACCTAATTTTGAGGAGAGTGTATCTGTTATGAACATGAAATGGATGCTGTTGCCAATGGCGCTGTTTGTTTTCGGTCTGGTTGTGGCTCCCGTCGCATTCTCAGCCGAGGAGCAAGCAGAGCGTGAGGTCAGTCTACGTACGGTCGCCGATGAGGGTGCTGCCGATACGGACTGCGAGAAGGGTGCTGCCGATGAGGGCTGCGATAAGCCTTGCATTACCTATCGCCAACGTGGCCGTTGTCGCAAAGTATGTTGCGGTTGCGATCCACCTACCAAGACCACACTCAAAGTGGATGACCCCTGCTGCTGCAAAACCTGCTACGACATTCCTATCTGTCTGCCTGCCTGTTGCAAAGGCGACCCTTGTGTCAAAGGCCGTTGCGGCATCTGCTGCAAAGGAGTTGTTGTGTACAAGTGGTGCTGTGGTTACAAGGTGAAGGTTGTCATCAAGAAGTGTGGCGATATTGTGGTTACCAGCTACCGCTGCTGAGTCGTACAAAGCGATCTTCAAAATTTTTGGGCGTGAGAGACCAAACGGTTTCTCACGCCTTTTTTTACCGCTCACTATCAAAATTCAATGATGAGGTCACAATACAGCTGAAAACGCAACGGCATTGGGGTAGTCAGAGCAGTGATGCATCGAAAACAAAATGACAAAAAGCTGACAGCTGCCGGTAGGAAAAGATCCCCCTCGTCGGGATTCAGGCCCATCGTTCTCGCCTGGGTCATGTGTACCCTCACAGCGCTACTCGGCGAATTGGCCGTGCTCGGCCTTATTCTTCTCCGGACATTTGTCGAACCATCCGAACGCCTAGGGGCATTGGCGGTACTTTTGGTGCTGGCGGCCACCTTTTCGGGAATGCTCAGTTTGACGCTGCTGCCCTTTGTTCTGCGAAGCGACCGAAAGAACATTCCGCGGCAGGCAGTCATTGTATCTGTGGCGATCGGTCTATTGCCGTTGCTGGCCCTTGTCGGTCTGTTTTTGGGTGCCAGCGGCAATTGAATTCAGGTAAAGTCTCAATGATTGTCGGTGAAGCCCACCAGTAAAGATGATACAACAACCGCATACCGAGGCGGGGATCACTTTTCGCCCGAGACAGCTTCGGCAATGTTTCGTGAATGATCCCGCACACGTGCGTACGCATTGAGTGCGGCCAGATAGGCCACGCTTACTTGCGGTCGGATATTCCCGCTAGAGAGATCATCCAGGTGCTTGCGCCGGAGTGCCTTGAGCAAATTGCGTATCCGCAGACCAATCGTTTCCAGTTTGGTAATCACATCGGTATTACGTTGTTTGAGAGAATCGTTGACCATGTCAAGATGTTGCTCCAGGAGCTCGTGCAACTCAAGCAGGTCTTTTCTTTGCTCCACAGTAAACCGAAGTTCGGCATCACGTAGTTTACGGTCGAACTTATCGAGGTTGGCCAGATAGTCACTGACAGATTCATATTCATCCGCCATTCGTAGTTGGCGCCGTGCCTCTTCGGCAGCCGCATGCGGTACGTTGCCGGACAAAAGGGAGGTAATAAATACCGAAAGTTCGTCATGAACCGAATCGAGCACCCGCTCTCGATGGTGAAGCCTCTCGGCGAGGGAACGATCTCGATCATCCTGGCTGTAAAGCGTTTTGAGCCAGTCCATCATCTTGATGCAGCCATCCCCCATCTTCTCAATTTCCTTTTGCGATTGTTCAATCGCCAGCAAAGGAGTTTCCAGGATTCGGATATCGAGATCTGTCAGGTGCGGTTTTTCTTTATATGCCTTTGCCGGTACAAATTTCTCTAACAGTTTCACGAATAGTGGCAAGAAGGGAAGGAACAGGAGCGTATTGGTGATGTTGAATATTGAGTGGGTCGCCGCGATCGTTGCGGTGGTGTTGTAGGTCGGTTTACCGTCCACCATGATGACTTTCGTGACATCATCGCCAATGACCCATTGCACGAGATCAATGTACCAATGAAAGATTGCCGTGATCCAGAAAACACCGACGAGATTGAAGATGATGTGAAAATAAGCCGCCCGGCGTGCATTGGTGGTTGCCCCGAGCGAGGCGAGATAGGCCGTGACAGTTGTGCCGATGTTTTCACCGAGGACCAGAGCAGCCGCAGTGGGATAACTAATGACGCCCTGCGAAGCGAGTGAAATGGTGATACCAAGGGTTGCCGAAGACGATTGGACCATGATGGTGAGCAAACAGCCGATGAGGGCACAGCCTAATACCCCAAGGTAATCCTTGGCCTGGAAACTCTGGAACCAACTCTCAAAGCTCGGATGCTCTTTGATCAGGCTGCAGGCATCTTTCATGAGTTCGAGACCAAAGAAGATCATCCCAATTCCCATGATCACCATGGCCCAGAACCGTAAACGATCCCCTTTGGAAAAAAGATACGTAATGGCTGCGGCCCCCAAAATCGGCAGTCCATATTTGCCGATCTTCAGTACGAGAATCCAGCCGGTAACGGTGGTGCCGATGTTGGCTCCCATAATGACGCCGAGGGCCTGGGAAAGCTGCATCACCCCGCTGTTGACAAAGCCGACGACCATCACCGTCGTGATCGAACTCGATTGAACCACACAGGTGACGACCACCCCGACACCGGTTGCCAGAAGTCGGTTGTTGGTCGCCAAGCTAATGAGCCCGCGCAGGCGTGAACCAGCAACGGCCTGCATGCCGTCGGACATCGACTTCATGCCGAGCAAAAAGATGCCCAGGCCACCGATGAGCTTAAAGATCAGGCTGGTGAGGACCGCCAGTTCCACGTGGAATGATTCCCGGGGATGTGGATGCTATATTCG
>JABABY010000066.1:3949-9741 GCA_014237955.1 Planctomycetota bacterium | reverse complement strand
ACGCAGCTGTGCTATCTGACGCAGCTGTGCTAAAGCAATCGACGGTTTTAAGAAAACCGCAGGTTTCTGATAACGGTTCGTAAATCCGCGTTCATATCCCCGGCTGAAAGGTATCGATCTTCCGGTTTCCGCTCGAGTGCTTTCATAACGATCGCTGAAATGCTCGGGTCAAGGTCATCGCGGTATTGTTCTGGGGAAACAATATCACCGTTTTGCATCCGTTTAAGCAGAGTGTAGCGTGTACCACTGGTATCGATGGGCGACTGTCCTGTTAAGAGCCGATATAAAATCAAGCCGAGGCTGTATGTATCGGTCGTCTTTCCGATTTTGTCTTGCTCCCCCATAGCTTGTTCCGGTGCCATAAATTCCAGTGTGCCGAGAATGTCACCTTCCATGGTGAGGCTTGCCTCTTTCATGGCGCCTTCCATCGCTTTAGCCAATCCAAAATCAAGAACATAGGGATGCCCCTGCGTGGTGACTAGGATATTTGAAGGCTTCAAATCCCGATGAATGATGGATTGCGAATGTGCGTGTTCTACCGCATCACAGACGATGGAAAACAGACGAAGGATCGCCTCATCGGGGAGCGCATGCTCGGTAACATAATGGTCGAGGCGACCACCCCGAATCAATTGGAGGGTGTAGAAATAGATATCCCCGTAATGTCCAGAGTCATAAATGGTGGTGATGTGGGGATGGTTGAGACTAGCTGCGATCTTGATTTCGCGTTCAAATCGCGTCAGGCCATCTTCCGAAGAGAAGGCTGTCAAGTTATGCACTTTAAGCGCAATTTCCTGCTGGGTGCTGTTTTCACGCGCCCGCCAAACTTGACTGACACCGCCCTGACCAATCAGTTCGATTAATTCATAATTGGGAATGATCGGGCGTCGCGGAGCAATGGTCGGTTTTTCGTCTTCGCCATCCGAGCATGATTCGGAATCCTCATAAGAATTCGGCGATATGCTGTCTTGGTCGACGTCGCCCTCAAAGCCTGGTAATTGATCCATCTTCAATAGGGCCTCGACATGCTGGCGCATTTCCGAGTCATTGCTGCAAGAAGCATCGAGTTTCTCTGCAATCTCCGCGCGCGATAGATCACACACTTCTAAGAACAGATCTGTAATCTTTTGGTGGCGTTCGGGTGTCACGGTTTAGGTTCCATCCAAAAATCGCTTAAGCCAAGCCCGAGCAAGCCGCCAGTCTCCTTTCACAGTTCGCGGAGAGACCTCAAGTGCGGCAGCGGTTTCATCAATAGTCATGCCCGCGAAGTAACGCATTTCCACAATCTGCGCTTGTCGCTCACTGAGTTGTGCCAGTTTGTTCAAGCCTTCATCGAGTGTTACGATGTCAACCTTTTGGTCACTCCCGGCAGCAGGAATGTGATTGAGTAACAAATCCACTCGGTGACGATCACCTCCTCGTTTGGCCCGGTTCCGATGCCGAGCATGATCCACCAGAAGTCGGCGCATGGCGGTGGCAGCCAAAGCCAGAAAGTGGGCGCGGTCGGTGCAGTTAATCTGGGCCTGATCCATCAATTTCAAAAACGTCTCATGTACTACATCGGTGGTTTGCCATTCGTGGCCCGGTAGTTCACCACGAAGTTGTCGCGAAGCTACCGCCTTCAATTCGGCATAGAGATGGCTCAGCAGTGCCTCAGCAGCAGGACCTTCAAGCTTTTGGCAGGCTCTGAGAAGTTGGATCGTTTGATCTTTGGCGTCACTCATCCGATGTTTCCGGGATGCCCATTGGTGATCTTATGCATCTGTAGAGAGTTGAGAAATGCTCCAAAACACCAGGGCACTGAAAAGGGGAGCCCACTGTCAATAAAACGCAAGAAAAACGTTTGGCCTAACTATAAATACCATAAGGACTAACGATGAAAAACCGGTCGACTGCAAAAAAAAGAGGCTTTTTTGCTGCCCCATTTAAGCCGTTTTGACGCATTTACTAACAGGAATGGGAATTATAGCGGACAGTGATGTATTGGTGGCTCTGGTGTGCCCCTCGCTGTCCGAAGATTGGTTTAGAACCGGGAGAAGCGTAATGAAAGCTGCAACGCACGGTCGCTCGAGACGCTCCACTTCTTCATCGCGTCGTCATCGTAGACAGGGTGGACAATCCGAATTTACTGGGATCCATCAACGCCGTAACAAGCGTATACCGCTTGTAAATTCCCGTATCAGCCCGACGGATATTCTCGAGAGGAATGCATTGTCCAGCGATAATACTTCTCCGGTTGAGACGATTGACCAGAAGCAGCAATGGAGTGAAGCGGTCATGCTTTGGCTTAGCTGGAACCGGACCTATGAGAAGGCAACGGCCCGTATGTGCAAGGCCAACAGCGATAAAAAGCTTGAGGCGATGTTCAAAGAGATGGAGCTATTGCGAACGCAAGCGATTGAACTGAGCCAAGGCCTGCTGGATTGTGCGGACTGAACTTGGGCCGATCTTTCCTCACTAGAGATCGATCTGGCCATTCCATCGGACAAAGCCTTCTATTGCCTCATACTCGGCGAGTCCCAGGTCGTCATACATACAGGCAGTCTCTGCATTGCGCTGTTCAGCCCTTTGCCAGAATTCCCGGATATCGACACCCGGGAATAGGGCACGATCTTTTTGCGATTCGTGTTTGAAGATGGCATTACGTTTACGTGAGACCTCTTTGGGACTTAGAGGTACCGCCATTTCGATTTCATGGGGACTCCATTCCTGCCAAGCACCCCGGTAGAGCCAGACTTGGGTGTTGGCAAACCAGGCCTCGTCCTTGACCTGATCACATGCATTGAGGACAGCACCCAGGCAGGTGCGATGGGTCCCATGAGGGTCTGTGAGATCGCCAGCAACATAAATCTGGTGGGGTTGGATATTCTGCAAGATCTCAATCGTTATTTGTATGTCTTCCTCACCAAGCGGTTTCTTTCTTACCCGGCCAGTTTCATAAAATGGCAAATTCTGGAAATGCAACTGTTCGCTAGGAATCCCACACATGCGACCCGCTGCCCGCGCTTCTGTGCGGCGTATGATTGCCTTGATTGCCTGCACTTCAGCGCTGTCAACCTGCCCTGGTTTTTTATGTTTGAGAAATTTATCAATATGCGATTCAAATTCAAAAGTTTGATCTGGCGCTATGTTGAGTACGCGGTTAAATTCTGCTGCAAATTCGGAAAAACGAATGGCATCGTCATCAAAGACCGCGATATTTCCCGAAGTCTGGTAGGCGACGTGGACTTCATGACCTTGGTCGACAAGACGAATGAGAGTCCCCCCCATCGAAATGACATCGTCATCCGGATGTGGAGAAAAGACGAGAATCCGCTTGGGAAAAATATCATCGTACGGTTGTGGTCGATCACCAGGTTGTTTTTCATGGTCCGGTTTGCCCCCGGGCCAACCGGTGATGGTTCCCTGTAGGTGTCGAAAGACGGCCAAATTCAGATCGTATGCGGACCCATGTTCCGCCAGGAGGTCCTGCAGGCCTTCTTCGTTATAATCCTCTGCGGTCAGTTTCAAAATCGGTTTCCGAAGTTGGCGTGCAAGCCAAATGGTTGCTTTTCGGATTTTTTGGCTGTTCCAATCCACTTCCCCCAATTTCCAGGGACACTTTCGACGGGTGAGGGATTCGGCGGCCGCTTCGTCGAGCATGAAACTGGCGCTCGGATGCTGCTGTAAAAAACTTGCTGCGACCGAAGGTGTGATGGGGCCTTCCACAGCTTCGGCAATGATCGGAGCTTTGTGTTCGCCGAAAGCGATCAGGAAAATCTGTCGTGCCTCGAGGATGGTGCCCACTCCCATCGTAATCGCCCGCTGGGGAACATTTTCCTCGCCAAAAAAATCGCTTGCTGCGTCTCGGCGCGTTACGCGATCGAGCGTGATCAGCCGTGTCCGCGTTGCTTTTCCAGAACCAGGTTCGTTGAAGCCGATATGTCCCGTCCGGCCAATTCCGAGAATCTGAATATCAATGCCACCAACATCAACAATGGCCTGCTCATATTGATGGCAGGCACTGTGGATATCCTTTTCCGAAAGGGTGCCATCCGGGATATGGATATTATCTGGATCGATATCAACGAGTTCGAACAAGTATTCCTGCATGAAACGGACATAACTTTGCAACTCATTGGGCTGCATCGGAAAATATTCATCAAGGTTGAATGTGACCACGTTGGCCAGGGAAAGGCCCTCCTCCCGGTGCATGCGAACCAATTCGTTATAAACGCCAACGGGAGTACTGCCGGTCGCAAGACCGAGCACACACTGGCGCCCTTCGGCTGCACGGGTTTCGATCAATGTGCGAATTTGTTGAGCCACCGCGATACTCGCATCACAGGCATGTTTGAATATGCGGCAGGGAATCTTTTCCTGCTGTTCGATCGCTACAGTCTTTGTCACGGTCTTTCCTATTTGCTTTTCAATGTTGTCGGTGCATCTAGAGATTGTATACGGATGTTGCGAAAGGCGACTTCGTCTCCATGTCCCAGGAAGCCAAGATGCCCTTTACTGTTTTGTAAACCGGGATGGTTCTGCCCATCAATGGTTTTTCCACCAGGTGCAACGGCGTCAAGGTTTGCATCGAGAATGACATGTCCATTGAGCGTTACCCGGAGATTGCGCCCGCGACATTCGACCTGTTGGGTGTTCCACTCGCCGAGGGGCTTGAGAAAGCCACGCTTTGCTGGCGCAACTCCATAGATCGATCCGTGTGTTTGATACGGTTTGAGATTCGGGTACTTTCCGGAAGTGCCATCGAGAATCTGTAGTTCTAGCCCGTTGTAGGCAGCATCTCCAGAGATCGGTGCACGAATCGCGAGGCCGTTGTTCGCATTCGGCGTGAGCCTGAATTCAAAACGGAGGATAAAATTGCCATATTCCTCTTTTGTGAGCAATTTTCCAGCCTTGCCTTTGGGTAGCACGATCGTTCCGTCCTTGGCCAAATATTGATCGGTCGCACCGATCCAGCCCTCCAAATTGCGCCCATTAAAGAGAGGTGTAAAATGCTCTTCGTCGCCGGTCGCGGTAGCACGTTGGCAGCTCGCAAAGGAAAGGAACAGGCTGCCGATCAATAGAAAGAGTGGTAAGAAATGCTTCATGGTATTTTTCCTCCGAGATCAAATCATGATTGTCGGAGCGATGCGTATGGAGTGAAAGTCGTGTTCCTGGTTTGATGGATTGTATCTGCCTTTTCAGAGTCGGACTGATTTACCGGTCGACAAGCTTTTTGTCTCGGCCTGACAGATGGCGATGGCATCTCTAGCCAAGTTGCAAGCAAGCATCTCCGCACCTTTTCCCGTGCGAACGGCTTTGCTGACCGCTTGAAGTTCTGCTTCAAAGGCATTCATCATGGGATCGCCCGCCGGCATGGTTGCCGGTTTTGCCTTGCCACGGTCATTGAGCAAAGTCGGTTCGCAGAGATATTTGCCTTCGCCACCGATCACAGCAAATTGGAAGATGAGCGTTGCCCGATCGAGATGGATTTCGAATCCATGGTCAAACGGTCGTCCCTGCTGGTCGATCGTGCCGCTGGTGGCTGTGACGGCCAGGTTCTTTTTGAAGCGAAAGTGCGTCGTCCAGTTTTCAGCCAACTTACCCCGCATGCGTCCGGTCGTGGAAACCGATTGGGGCATGCCGAAGAGGAGGCGGATGAAATGGGCATCGTGGATATGCAAATCCAGCATCGGGCCTCCAACGGCATCGGCTTTCCAGTAATTTCGAAGCCAGGCCGGATCCGAAATGACGCGGCGGAAACTCCCACCACGGAGTTTGCCATAGCGACCGCTCTGAATAACTTTGCGAGC
>JABABY010000066.1:0-3939 GCA_014237955.1 Planctomycetota bacterium | reverse complement strand
CCGGAGGTGAATCGCCAGATGACGGGGCGGCCTAGGGCGCCGGACTGGACGATCTGCTTGAGCTTGCCCCATTGGCTGTCGAAGCGGCGCACGAAACCGATGGTGAGCCGGACATTCGCCTGTTCGCAGGCGCGCAGCATGCGCCGGGCGTCGGGCAGGTTGAGCGCCATCGGCTTTTCGCAGAAGACATGTTTGCCCGATCGCAACGCCTTACAGGCGATCCCCGCATGCAGGGAAGGGGGCAGGGTGATGTCGATCATGTCGAGCCCTGGATCCTCGAGCATCGCATCGAGGTCATCGTAGGTGGCGACGCCCGAGAGGTCCATCTGCTCGCCCGCAGGGCCAAAGTTTCCTTTGATATCCCGCCAATCGCCGGTCAGACGTTTGCGCGCTTGTTCGCAAATCGCAGCAACCTTCACACCCCGCACCTTCTGGTACGAAAGGTAGTGGATCATGCCCATAAAGCCGAGGCCGGCGATTCCTACGCGAACCATGAACGCGATTGTCCTCTCTGGATGTCTATTGATGGATCTAGATGGTTTTCTGTTGGCCAGAGGCGCATCTAGTGCGGGTTCTGATGCCTAAGCCTCGACCTTGTCCGATATGTTGTCCGGATTTCCCGGCTTCATTTTATCCCAAAAGAGCAGGAAGAAAATGACAGTAATGACCAACGCCATATAGGTTGGCAGCAGCCAGAATGTTTTCCACTGAGCCATGGTATCTGCCATCAGAGTAGTATCAACCTGGGGCTTAACAATCGAAAACATGCTGGTGAGTTGTTGTACAAAAGTTCCCGATTCTTCTGGTGAAATCGCCTTGATGGCCTCTGTGAGTTCACCGTAGTGTGTGACCGTTTTAGCTTTCTCCCCAAAGGCAATCATGTAGCCGAAGTACATGCCGATCCCCTGGGTGAAAAACACAAGCATTCCCTGTGCTTGGCCACGAACATCTTTGCCCGAAATATTATCGGTGTACATAAAGCCGGTAACAAAAAAGAAATCGTAGCAGATACCGTGCAGGGCAATGGCCAAAAACAGCATCCAGACCACCTGGTCTTCAGCACCAAATGCAAACAGAGCATAGCGGGAAACCCAGGCGAGCATGCCGATTAAAATCATCCATTTAACCCCTAGTTTGCGGAAGAAAAATGGAACCAACAACATGAAAATAATTTCAGACATCTGTCCAATCGACATTGAGGCGGCTGGAGAAACAAAGCCGATATTACCAAGATATTGAGAGGTGATGCCGTAGTAATAGGCAAGTGGGATGCAGATAAGTGTGGAGCAGACAATAAAAACAAGAAAGGGAAATCGGGTCAGAAGTTTGACTGCATCAAGCATGAAAAGCGTACGAATATCAATCGGTTTGTCTTTCGCGGGTGGTGGTGTGTGTGGGAGCGTGAAACAGTAAATACCCATGACCGCTGAACCGATTGCAGCTAGTTTCAGAATATTCAGACTTGCCGACCAACCCATAAAACCAACGAATAGACCCGCTACGATCCACCCAATTGTGCCCCAGACGCGAATCCTCGGAAAGTCGTTCGGGTCGGGGATATGGGTGAAGGTAATCGTGTTGCTCAGGCCGAGTGATGGCATGTAACAGAGCATATGGCCGATGAACATCCAGACCATCATTTTCCCATCCCCTTCTGACGCATATCCAAAGGCCAGCCACATGAAGACGGCACCTAATAGAAATAGGATGCCCATCACGCGCTCCGAAGAGAAAAAACGATCGGCAATGAGTCCCAGAAAGAGTGGAGCAATGATTGCCGCAATCGGCGCACTCCCATAAGACTCACCAATATGGGCCCCCGAAAAGTCGTGGACTCCAAGTGAAAGGGCTAGGGTCACAAACCAGGATCCCCAGACAAAGAACTGGAGGAACATCATTACCGAAAGTCGTGTTTTGGCCATGAAAAATTCTCGTCAAGGATATTAGGTATGGAGTTTGTTTTTTAAGGAATTGAGCAGCTCGAGTGCCCCCGCAATTTCCGCCTTCTGCCGCGCGGGCTCTTGCGGAATTTCCCGTTCGATCGTGAGCGGGCCGGTGTAGCCGATGGTTTGCAGCGTTCGCAGATAGGCTTCCATTCCCACGTCGCCCTCGCCCAAGGGGACCTCAGCTCCCCAGTTCACACCGGGCGCATCGGACCAGGTGGCGTCCTTGCAGTGGACGCTCCGGACGTGTGGGCCAAGTTTTTGGAGTGCCTCGATCGGCTCGCCGACCCCGTAGAGGATCATGTTGGCCGGATCGAAATTAATGAACAGGTTCTTGCGGTCGACATCGCCCAAAAACTGGAGCAAGGTATCGGCCGGCTCTTGGCCAGTTTCCAGATGGATCGCCTGATCCTGAGCGGCTGCATGGTCGCACAAATCCTGGGTGACCGCGACAATCTCGCGGTAATCCGGGTCGCTCGCCTCGTGCGGCACAAAGCCGATGTGCAGTCCGACGACATCGACGCCGAGTCGCCGGGCAAAGTCCGCAATCTCTTTCATCTCGGCAAGCCGTGCACTACGGGTTGCCGGCGGTACGAGCCCTACCGTTTCTTTGACGGTGGGGATATCGGCATAACTTTCTCCTTCAAAGCCGCCAAACACACAGGTGATCGTGATGCCAATATCCTGCAGCTGCGCTAAAAATTCTCTCGCCTGTCCCTCGGTTCGCGATTCCTGCTGTGGGGTATGCAAGTGGATGGTCTTCACGCCCAATTGATGCGCTACGTCCAGGCAAACCCCCAGTCCCGCATCAATACTGGCAAAAACGCCTAGCGGCCAACTCTCCATGCAAAACATCCTTCGCAGCAAAATTCCCTAGTTGTTTCCCGTGATTTCCCGCAGATATATATTTCGAAATCGCATCTCTCCACCGTGGGTCTGGATCTGGATTGGCCCACGTTCAAACATTGGCCTTTTGCGATCAAAATAATTGTGCATCACTGCATTATCGACCACAAGTTTGTCATTCAGGTAAACGGTCACTCGGTCTCCAACCATCCGAATGCGAAGTTGATTCCATTGGCCGATTGGCCGATCGGCCCGCACTAAGGGAAATCGTCCGGTGCTGCCAGGGTTGTTATTCCACATCGCCCCTGATCCACGAGCGGCACCGTTGTCTATTTCTCGTGGGTTATCAGGATCCCATAGCTGGATTTGCGGACAGCCCCGCAGATAGATTCCGCTATCACTTCCTGGACTGACCATTTTCCAATCCAAGAGCAGTTCAAAATCAGCATAGTCCTTTGCTGTGGTGAGAAAGACTCCCTGGCCATCATTGACAATCACACCCTGCTCAACACGCCAGTGCTTTCGCATGTTCGCATTGTCGTCCGCTTGTTTTTTTTGCTTCGCCTCCGGTGAGAGAGCTGCTGTTTCTCTTGGGTCGCCATGTCCGCGGCCGCGCCAATTGGTCAAATCCTTGCCGTTAAAAAGCGGCATGAAACCATCGGGCACTTCTCCTGTGGCATTGCCTGCAGCGAACAATATCGTGGCGAGAATGAAGATGCTTATATTCATACTGGCTTCTGTCTTTCCCACGTTCTCTACCCGGGGGAAGCGGAGGACCGGCCGGATGGTTTCCGGTCGATTTCGCCCAAACGTGCACATGAGAGCGAATTTCGGTTTACGGGGTTCTGGCCGATGGCGATCCAGCCAGTAAACGCCCTATTACAGCAGTATTATTAGGGTCCTTCAAGTGGTACGGGGGCAAAGTCGACTGCTGCTGTTCGGAAGCTTGCGGTTTTAAGAAGTCTGCGGAATATAAAAAAATTAGATTTTCATGCCGACGTATATAAGGGATACTGCAGTACCTGCGAGGATCTAATACATTCAACTACTTTTTTTCGAGGCTACGCGATAAGCTGCACTTCTGATGGAGGCTGGATGAAAGGAGTTGTTGGTTTCCTGCAGGAGTGTGTGGCTTTAAGTGCGACTGGAT
>JABABY010000065.1 GCA_014237955.1 Planctomycetota bacterium | reverse complement strand
AGCGGTGCGTGAACGGGCCCCGCCGCCGGAAAAGACAACCCCGGTCGGCGTCCAAACCGAGCGGGGTTAATGGTTCTCGAGAGGTTGGGTCAGGAAAAGGTTCGGTTTCAGGAAATTTAACATTATCGGAGCGGTGGTTTAATAACGTGAACTACGAACAGTTGGTTCAATTTGTGATTGGTGATACTGGAGAGTCACTCGGGAAATTTGTTCCCGAGTTGATCTTGTGCGGTACCATTCTGCTCATGCTCCTGTTGCGGTTATTCGATTTCACCCGCAGGCTATTGCCCTCATGGTTCATCGCACTCGCCGGTGTGACTACGGCTTTTGTCTATTCCGCTCCTTGGATTTTTCTAGCCGATGGGGGGCAGATTTCCCGAAGTGAAATTTTTACGGGCATGCTCGTTCACGATACACTTACTGTCTACTTCCGTGCATTGCTGACGTTTGCCACCGCACTCTTTATTATTCTGACTCGTCTCACCGGCCTTGCCGACCGCGAAAATGGATCCGATTTTTATACGCTGGTTTTGGGGGCGACGCTCGGAATGTGTTTGATGGCATCCGCCAATCATTTGTTGATTGTCTTTCTATCGATCGAGATGGCAAGCGTTCCTTCCTATGCATTAGTCGGCATCCTTAAGGGCAATCGCAAAAGCAGCGAAGCATCGATGAAATATGCGGTGTATGGTGCCGGAGCGGCGGGCATCATGCTTTACGGCATCAGTCTCCTTGCTGGAATTTCCGGCTCGGCACATCTGCCCACAATCGCCTGGCGACTTTCTCAGGGTATTGGAGCCGATTATCAATTGGTGCTGGTGCTGGCTGCTCTGATGATTTTGGTGGGGATCGCCTTCAAGCTTTCAGCCGTACCTTTTCATTTCTGGTGCCCGGATGCCTTTGAAGGTGCCAGTGCCGAAGTGAATGGTTTTCTTTCGGTTGTTTCCAAGGCAGCGGCGCTTGCGCTTCTCGTGAGGTTGGCGGTTGGATTTTCCATGCCGCCGGCGGACGAGCCAGTGATGGGTGCGAACGAAGTGGTGATGGCTTCCGGAGACCAGAGAGCAAACCCCGCAGCTTCCGGGCTGATGATCGCAAAGCAGCATAGTACACCCATTCTTGCCGCCGCCTGGGCTGAGGACTCCCAGCAAGGCTACGACCTGATTTCCGTAGCCGGGGTGTTACCCGTAGCAGACGCTCCTGCCGATACAGGTGCCATACCCACCCGGACGTTTCTCGCGTATGTGATTGCAATCATGGCTGCAGTTACCTGTACATTTGGAAATTTGGCAGCGTATGGCCAGACCAATATCAAGCGATTATTGGCCTACTCGACCATTGCCCATGCCGGCTACATGATGATGCCGATCGCGGCTGGGCTGCTCATGCTGGAGAATAATCCACTCGGCGCGACCGAAGCGTTTGCTGCGCTATTGTTCTACGCGCTACTTTACGTATTCATGAATCTTGGCGCATTTGCAATCGTGGCTTTTGTTAGAAATACCATTGGCTCAGAGGAGATTGCCGATTACGCGGGACTCATCCGCAGCAGCCCCGGGCTGGTGCTCTGTTTTGCTGCAATTCTCTTTAGCTTGATAGGGTTGCCGCCACTCGCAGGATTCCTGGCAAAGCTTGTAATCTTTTCCGGGTTGGTCAATGCAGGAATGTTCTGGCTGCTTTTTATTGCGGGAGCCAATACGGTCATCAGCCTGTTTTATTATCTAAATGTTTTGAGGGTGATGGTGTTTGATCCAGAACCTGAAAAACGCGGGCCGGTACATTTCCCAATGGTTTCGTTGCGCGGTATCTATGTTGCGGTACTCACCGCGCCGATGGTGCTGCTCATTATTCAGTGGAATGGCCTTTATGAATGGGCGATCGCTGCTTGCAAAAATCTGGCGGGTGTGTGATAGGAGTTTGGGATGGCAGATGAACATGCGATCGATTTGCTCAGCCAGTTGTTGGTGCGTCACTATCGTTCATTGCCAATGTTTTTGACTGAGTCGGCTCCTTGGGTTCACCGTGGTGATGAGGAAGCTTCGCATGTATTGATCGATATTGTTGCCAGTCAAAAAATGATGTGCCGACGGCTGGCTTCTGAAATCGAGCAGCGGGGAGGCATTGTCGAGTTGGGCGAGTATCCGACCGATTTTCTCGATTTTCATTTTCTCTCTCTCGACTACATGTTGCAGCGTCTTTGTGAATATCAGCGAAAAGAAATAGTCTGTCTCGCTCGTTCTGCGGAACAACTCTATGCTGATCCTGCAGCCTCTGCCATTGCCAAGGAGGCTTTGGGTGCTGCACGGGGTCATCTTGAGTCGCTCGAGGAGTTGCTAGCGAAAATCCCCCAGAACGGTTCATGATCGTTATCATGGAGAGTTGCTCCCCGAGAGCAGAGGTGGCGGATTGATTGCGATGCGAAACTGTCCGCTATCGTCGCAGTAGATTTGTCCAGTCGGATGGGGGCGGAGTTAAGTAGTATGGCGCTGATCGACACGCACACCCACCTCGATCAGGATGAGTTTTCCGAAGATCGATGCCAGGTGATTGAGGAAGCACTTGGTGCCGGAGTTTCGATCATGTTGGCGGTCGGTATCGGAGCCGATTCGAGTCTTGCTGTTACGGAACTGGCGGCGCAAAACGCAGCCATTTTTTCTGCGGTGGGGATCCAGCCCAACTATTGTGCTGAAGCGAAGACAGAGGACTGGGACCGGATTATTGCATTGATATCTCAACCGAAGGTTGTCGCGATCGGTGAAACTGGACTCGATCGACATTGGGATTTTACCCCCTTTCCGATCCAGCAGGATTTTTTCGATCGGCACCTCAGGTTGTCTCAGGAAACGGGTTTGCCGTTTATCGTCCATACCCGGGAAAGTGAAACGGACGTTTTGGCCATGCTTCGTGCAGCCCGCAAGCGGGGCCCGCTTGCGGGTGTGATGCACTCCTTTGTGGGTGGCCAAGAGGTCGCTGCTGAATGTTTGGAGTTGGGTCTCTATATCAGCTTTGCAGGTATGGTGACATTCAAAAAATCAGCGGCTCTCCGGGCGGTGGCCCAAACCATTCCGGACGATCGGATTCTCATCGAGACCGATAGCCCCTATTTGGCGCCGCATCCGCTTCGTGGAAACCGCAACCAGCCTGCCTATCTCCGCCATACGGCAGAGTGTCTCGCCGAGGAGCGGAAGACGGATTTTGATACTTTTTGTAATCTGACCAGCGAGAACGCCCGTCGCTTGTTTCGTTTTTAATCCCAACTGGGTGGCATTATTCAAAAACAGTTTCTTATTTTTCCCGGCACAAATCGCCTAAGAAATGTACGGGACTGGATGCACAGGCCAGTGGCATGATAGGCTAGTGTGCTGGAAGGGATTCTCGCGATACCGATGGCAGTTCATCGGAAATTTTAGGAAACGCAATGACAAAGCATATTTTCGTCACCGGTGGGGTTGTCAGTTCTCTTGGCAAAGGTCTCACCAGTGCCTCGATTGGCATGTTGCTCGAACATCGAGGCCTTACCGTACGGCTTCAAAAATTAGATCCGTACATCAATGTCGATCCCGGGACGATGAGCCCCTACCAGCATGGCGAAGTCTATGTGCTCGATGATGGCAGTGAAACCGATCTGGATTTGGGCCACTACGAGCGATTCACCAACAGTCTTCTCACACGGGACTCAAATTATACGACAGGTCAAATTTACCAATCGGTTATTTGTAAAGAACGGCGCGGCGAATTTCTTGGAAAGACGGTACAAGTCATTCCTCATATTACGAATGAGATTAAGAGTGTAATTGCAAAGTTGGCAGACGACGACACGGATGTGGTGATTACGGAGATCGGTGGCACGGTCGGTGACATCGAAAGCCAACCGTTTCTCGAAGCAATCCGTCAGTTTTCTCTTGATGTGGGAAAAAAGAATTGCCTTTACATCCACCTGACGCTCGTTCCCTACCTCAAGGCGGCTGGGGAACTCAAGACCAAACCGACACAACATTCGGTCGGTCAGTTGCGTGAAATTGGCATCCAACCGGATATTTTGATCTGCCGAACCGAACGTACACTCCAACGGTCGGACCGTGAAAAAATCGCCTTGTTTTGCAACGTTCTCATCGATGCCGTGATTGAGGAGAAAGACAAGGACTTTTCCATTTACGAGGTTCCCTTCAGCTTGGTGGACAATAAACTCGATGAGTTGATCGTCAACAACCTGGATCTACAGGCGGATACCCTTGTTCTCGACGACTGGCACGATCTGCTGCAACGGTTGCGTAACCCCGAAAACGAAATCAGCATTGCCGTCGTGGGAAAATATGCCGCACATCGCGACGCCTATAAATCAATCTACGAAGCGCTCGATCACGCGGGAATTGCGCATCGCACACAGGTTCGCATACAGCCGATTCAGAGCGAACAGATCGAGGCGGAAGGGCCGGAGCGGCTTCTTGCGACATACGATGGTATTCTGGTTCCTGGTGGTTTTGGGGAGCGGGGTATTGAAGGTAAGGTTGAGGCAATCCGGTTTGCCAGAGAACGGGGCATTCCGTTCCTCGGCATCTGCCTCGGGATGCAGTGTGCGGTCATTGAATTTGCCCGAAACGTTGTCCATCTAGAGGGAGCCCATTCGAGCGAGTTTGATAAAGATAGCCCGCATCCGGTGATTTGTCTGCTCGATGATCAGAAAACGATTACGGACAAAGGTGGTACGATGCGACTCGGTGCGCAAAAAGCGCGTCTCGATCCGGAGAGTATTGCCTACGCCTCTTATGGCGAAAGTGAGGTGAGTGAGAGACATCGGCATCGATACGAATTCAACAATGCATACCGCCAACAATTTATGGCGCATAGCATGCGATTTTCAGGAACCAGCCCAGACGACAAACTAGTGGAGATTATCGAACTGGTCGATCATCCCTGGTTTGTAGCGGTGCAGTTCCACCCTGAATTCAAATCGAAGCCCACTGAGGCCCAGCCGCTTTTTTCGGGTTTTGTCCAGGCAGCGGTCGACCATCACACTAAAAGAGCATCGCGCGGAGCGGAAGCGGGTGTGACTAAAAACGAACAGATCGAATCAAAATCTTAGCAAAAGCTTCTGAGACGATAATCTGCTGAGATGATGCTGCGTTACCAGCGTTGGACCCTTTTGCTGAATATCGTAACGTTCCGTTTCCAGTGATCCGATGGCAGAAAACGTAGAGCGAATTTCTGAAGTCTGGCAAGAACGAGATTGCGAGAAAATAAAAAAAGCCATGCCCGGTCGTTGTTGAGTCAACTGGCATCCTTGCCAAGAATTCCCGGTCTAGTGACTTACATTCCTATTCGGGCGACACAGGCAGTGTTACTTAGATGCCTTTACTCACGGCCGGGCATGGCCATACTTTTTCATTGAAAAATAGCTTCTCGCTTCTGTTTTCAGTGTGGTTGGAAATATCTTGAGTGTTTCTTAGTTGGTGAGGCTGTCGAAGAGACGCCGAAATTTGGGCATCCGTTTTTCCAAATAAGCCACCCATGCATCGGGTCGCCAAATCTCGACGCAGACGGCGGCCCCGACAATAAGGACTTCTCCGCCCTGTTCGACTGCGAGAAACTCTCGAAAGCCTTCGGGGATCAGCAGGCGACCTCGACCAGCAATTTTCACCGCCCGTTGGCGGGTGGAGAGGAGTCGACCTAGGAGTTGCACCTCTGCGATGCGGCTCTCGAGTCTCCCGGCGCGGATTTTCCCCCGCACCAGATCCATGCCGGCATCCAGTTCGTCTTGTGAACGTCGTGTGTTCCAGAGGCTTAGGCATCCAGGCCTTTCCTTTGCCAAAGTGCAATTTCCGTCATCTTCGCTGAGCGACTGCACAAGCTCCTGCGGTATGGAAACTCGAAATCGTTCGTCCAGTTGCCTCGGGTATTCGCCGAGTATCAGGTCGGTCGGTTTTGCCATATTTGTTTCGTTGGGACCTGTTATGTCAGAAAAAAATAGAATTGCAAGTAATATGGGCACAAAACCCACAAAAAAATCTATAAAAAATCAATAAAGGGTTAAAAACCCACAATATATAGATGTGGCGTGCGTCAGGGCTGTTTTTTGGTGTCTGGCGCTTGTGACCGTATGGGCCAGCACGGCACCATTGGCACATGGCATTTGCGCCGCAAAAACAGGCCCTCGTTTCGATCTTTTCTGTTTTTGTCGGCTGCTAGCAGTTGTTCCCAGTCTGAGGTGCTTTGGGGCCAAAGTACGGTTTTTTTATCGAATTCCCGATGACACCGCCAGCGATTTTCGTTATTGTCCGCCCCGCAAATTAGCGGTGCGTTTATTCGCGGGCCTCCGATGGGCACCTTGCAGTAACTCAATTATGTTTTTGTCATCCACACCTAAAATTGGCGAACCTGTCGTCATTACCGGTATCGGTATGATTACCTCCGTCGGTAGAAATGCGGCGGAGACCTGGGGGGCGGTTCGTCTTGGGGCCAGTGGTGTGCGATCCATCCGTGGGCTGCCCGATATTCCCGATGATCTGTTGATCGGTGCGCCTGTTGATATCGAGATCCCCGTTACCGGCCAGCTGAAGGTTATCGCTTTAGCAAGGATTGCCGCTCAGGAGGCGATTGCCGATGCGGGGATCAAACTCGATGAAATGGATCGAGATCGTTTTGCTTGTGCCATTAGTGGGCATATGGGAGATACTGATGGAATTGCAAAAAATATCGGTATCAACCGGAAATCTCCAGATGATGTACCAAGTTGGCATCAGTGGATGCCTAATACGGCTTGCGCTACTTTAGCGGCTGACTATGGTTTGGGCGGACCGCGTAGTTGCCACTCGACAGCCTGCGCGAGTGGTCTGATTGATATTCTTTCCGCGGTTCGTCGTATTCGGGACGGGCAGTGCGATTATGCGTTGGCTGGCAGTGCCGAGACAATCAACCCGCTGTTTGCTGCTGGATTTCGTCAATTGAGGGTGTTGGCAGAGCATTCCGATCCGAGTCGGGCTTGCCGTCCCTTTGACCGCGATCGGAGCGGCTTTGTGATGGGTGAGGGGTCGGCCATGTTTATTCTCGAAACGCTAAGTAGTGCAATTGCGCGCCGCGCGACGATTTATGCTGAAATTACCGCAGGCACAATGTTGGGCGAGGCATACCATGTGACCAGCATGGCCCAGGACAGCAAACCGTTGAGCTATCTCATTACCGAGACACTCCGTCGGGGTGATATGTCTACCGAGGAAATCGGGTACATCAACGCGCATGGAACCGGTACCCTTCAAAACGATCTGGTCGAATCACGCGGTATTCGGGCGGCACTTGGTAATTCGGCCAGTGACATTCTTGTTGGTGCCAACAAATCAAGCATTGGGCACTTGGTGAATGCTGCCGGAAGCGTGGAGTTAGGGCTGACCGTTTTATCTCTTCGCGATGGATATGCGCCACCGACACTCAATCTTAATAATCCCGATCCTGAGTGTGATCTCGACTGTGTTCCACTGGTGGGCCGAATCCACCGCGCCGAGAGTGCTCTGAAGCTTTCCTGTGCTTTCGGCGGACATCTCGTCTGCGTGGCCATTCGCAAGGGGCCCGGTTCGTTAAGCCAGCCCGATTATGCCGATCATGCGCCCTCAAAAGCTGCCTGATTATCACAGTGCTTTTGCTTTGGCTTGAGTCTTCGGCCTCTCTTTTTTTTCCTGTTTCAGTGGTCTGGCGCTGGTCGATGAATCATCCAGATAGCTCTGCTTGCGGAGAAATGCTAGCGGAACTCGGCATTGGTTCTGCCCGTCCCGTTAGGGGTACCTTATGGAAGTCATGACATCACGATTCGGCACCGTTCCTATTCCTCTTGGTGAGACGATTTGTTTCCCGAGTGGGCTGATCGGCTTCGAAGACTGCCAATCTTGGGTACTTTTGGCACCTCGTCCGAACGACTCGGTCATCTGGCTGCAGTCGACTCAGGTTCCGGATATTGCGCTGCCAGTTGTGGATCCAAGAGCCTTTGAACCGGAGTTTACTTTGCAGGTCGAGCAGACAGATTGGACTCCCTTGGGAAAAAGAGAAGAAGATAGTATTCAGGTTCTCGTTTCAGTTTCCAAGCATGGTGATTCGCTCCGAGTGAATTTGCGGTCCCCCCTGGTCATTAATTTACAGCGTCGACTTGGCCGGCAGGTGATCAACGAAGAAGCCTGGACTACAGACCACTTGGTTTGGGAATCCACAGACGCGATGAAAAAAACGGCATAAGGATAAGAGAGTCTATTCGTTGCAGGTTCAACGCATTCTTATTGTACATTTACAAATCGTAGTCCACGAAGAAGAAGCGAACCATGTTGGTACTTTCCAGGCGCCGTAATGAAAGCATCGTGATTAGCGACAATATTATCGTTACCATTGTCGATGTTCGGGGAGATAAAGTTCGCCTGGGAATTGATGCGCCTACCGAGATCCCCGTCCATCGGCGCGAACTCTACGACGCGATCCAGAAAGAAAATCAACGGTCCAGTATGTCGGACCCGAGCGATGTCGAGCCTTTGCGTTAGTACGCAGTCACCGGCTGTTTTTTCCAAGTAGCCGCTCTACAGCATTTTCCGCAGTGTGGATGCACTGTGGGATACCGACCCCATGGTACGCGTTTCCAATGAGGGCAAGATTGTCGATTTCAGCAACACGATTTTCGATTCTTTCAACTCTGGCGTTGTGTCCCACGTGGTACTGTGGCATGGCATTTGGCCAACGGACGATCTTCTGAGTCGTTGGTAGCCCGGTCATCTGCAAAAGTTCTTTTAATTCCTCGATGGCGATCTCAGTCAGTTCGGAATCGGAGTGATCCATCATTTCGCTTTGGCAGGCGCCACCAAAAAATACCCGCACCAGTAATTGATCCTCCGGAGATCTGCCTCGAAATTTGTTGCTGGAAAAACTGATTGCCAGAATACGGCGATTTTCGACTGCCGGGACAACAAGGCCGAATCCGCAGGGCGGCACGCGGAATTGTTGGTTCGCGATGCCAAGGCAGACCACGGCACAGCCGGCATACACAATGGCCTCCAGTTCGCGAGCAAGCAATGGATCGTATGGCGAAAGCAACTTGGCCGCCTGGTGGGCGGGGACGGCGAGAATCAGTTTTCGGCAGACAATCTCTTTGCCGCTTGCTCTTTTGAGTCGCCAGTGAGAATCCTCGCCACGGGAAATTCCAACAATCGAGGTTTCTTTCTGCACAACCCCTTCCGGGAGGCGACTGGCAATTGCGGAGACGAATTGTTCGTTTCCAAGGCGCGGTGCCACAAACAGGCTGTACCGAGCACCCGAGTCAGATTTCACTTGGCCTTGATCAGCCTGTTTATTTACGAGAAGGCCTCGGCTGATGCTGCCGTATTTCTGTTCCATCTCAATAAAACGCGGCATTGTTGCGGCAACACTCAGTTTGTCGGGGTCTGCTGTGTAGATGCCACCCACCAGGGGCTGGATAAGCCTTTCAAAAACCTCGCGACCGAAACGGCGGATCGAGAATTGCGATAAAGATTCTTCACTCGCGCCAGGAGGGCGACGACGGACAAAACGTTCGCAGAGGAGTCGACATTTTCCTTTCAGGCTGAGGATTGGCGAAATCAAAACGGGCCAAACGCGTGTGGGTCCCATAATTTGAAAACCGTCTGGTATCGGGATAAGTTTTCCCCGACAGACAACATGGGCTCGTCGTTCTACTGGGTTTGCCGACAGTAGTTCATCTTGTATTCCAAGTCGATGACAAAGGTTGATCGCCCATGGCAG
>JABABY010000064.1 GCA_014237955.1 Planctomycetota bacterium | reverse complement strand
TACAATGATATTCTCTCCTTGCGTGATGTCACCAGCCTTGGGGTCCTGCGTGAGTTGCATCGTTGGGGTGCACACGCCATGGTGATTACGGTCTGGCTGCATATGTATCGCGTGTTTCTTACCGGAAGCTACAAGCCGCCGCGCGAGTTTAACTGGGTGGTCGGAGTGATCCTGTTGCTGCTGACGCTTTTACTCTCCTTTACGGGCTATCTTTTGCCTTGGGATCAACTGGCGATCTGGGCGATTACGGTCGGTTCCAATATGGCCCGCGCAACACCGATTCTGGGGTACGAGGGGCCAGGCCAGCAACTGCTGACCCTCGGCGGAATCGATATGATCACGAGTGGAAGCGATGCTCGGTTTGGCTTGCTGGGTGCGCGATTTGTTGGTGAAGAAACATTGAATCGTTTCTATGTGCTGCACTGTATCGCGATTCCGTTAGCAGCGGCATTTCTTTTGGCCATCCATTTTTGGCGCGTCCGTAAGGATGGAGGCATCAGCGGGCCACTTTGATTTGCGGATTATCCTATGCATGGTAATGAACAGGTATTCCTGGAGAGCATCCGCTCTTTTCTGGGCTCCTACTACATACTGCTGGCGACCATGAATTTTGTGGCCGCCTATTGGTTATGGAGAAATCGGCAGGCAACGCTGCAGGCCATTTTCTGGTTTGTCATCGGTTTGGCGTATATCGGCTATTTGTCCCCGATGGCATTCAGTGGGGATCCTTATTGGATGCCGTCGATGCCCCAGTTGATTCGCGATGGCGTCAATATAGCCCTTGGCGGATCGACCGGTGCCGTCGTGTACACCGTCGGCTTGGTTGCTGTTTTTGCGATCTTGTTCCTTGGTCGGCAGTTTTTTGTGTGGGGCCCGATTGCATGGTTCTTGCTCAATCTGGCCTTGCTTGCGCTCGGCCTTTCGATGACCGACAAAAATTTCTACGCGATTGCGGCAAAGCCGGATAACGTACCGATCGTCGGGCTTGTCTTTTTGCTCGGTTTCTTTACGTGGGTCGCGACCGCGAGGGCCGTTGAAAACGATAAGCGTACCGCTCGCGGCGACCCGCTGGTTGAGTCTGAAGAAAAAGAGACGGTATTGGTTTGGCCCGATCTGGTCTACACGGAACTGATCTGCATGGTCGCACTGACCGCGTTTTTGCTGATCTGGGGAATTGCCTTGCAGGCACCGCTAGAGGAACCGGCGAGCAGTGTGAAGACACCAAACCCATCCAAAGCACCTTGGTATTTTCTGGGTCTCCAGGAGATGCTGGTCTACTTCGATCCCTGGATGGCCGGTGTTGTCATGCCGAGCCTGATCGTTGTCGGCCTGATGGCGATCCCCTACCTCGATTTCAACCCGAAGGGCAACGGTTATTTCACGATTGTTGAGCGGAAGTTCAGTTATCTGACATTCCAGTTCGGTTTCTTGGTGTTGTGGGTGACCCTAATCGTTCTCGGAACCTTTCTCCGGGGTCCCAATTGGAACATCTTCGGCCCCTACGAGTTCTGGGATGTCCATAAGGTCGAGGCACTCAACAATGTTGACCTTTCTCAATACTTTTGGATCTTAGGTATGAACGAGGCATTGCCTAAAGCACCTGTAGGTAGCAATGGTCTTGTGCAGTTGTTCTATATCATCGAGCGAGAATGGCTCGGTATTGTGTTGGTACTCTCATACTTGGTTTTGCTGCCACCGCTGTTGGCTGTGACGGTCTTTCGCAAGTTCTACCTCAAGATGGGCTTCCTGCGTTTTATGATCATGTCCAATCTATTGCTGGTGATGATGTTGCTCCCTATCAAAATGGCACTGCGTTGGACGGTCAATATGAAATACATCATTGCGATCCCCGAGTATTTTTTGAATCTTTAAGCACCTGCGAACGAACGATTTTTACCAATGCCCGCTTCTGAAAAAACCCGCCTCGATACCAAACTACTGCACTTGGTGTTTGGCATTGTCACCCTGGGTTTGTTTTTCAGTACGCTTTGGCTGCTTGCTGTGGATCACTACCGCCAGTGGAAAAACTATCAGCGGCAGTTCCAGGAAATCGAGAACTGGACACTCATTTCACGAGATAACGAGCAGCAGACTGAAAATTTTACGAATGCCGAGCGTGAACTGCAGGCGGCGGTTTCTCGGGCGGTACTCGAGTTGCCCTCGAAGGATCTGGTAGATCAGTTTGTAAAAACAGCACGAGCCGATGGGGACTCAGGGGCGATGGAATCGGGACTGTCGGGGGTGGAGACAGCGTATGAGGCACTCGCAACGGCAATTCAACCGAGCGGTAATTCGAAGGAGGAGGGTTACCAGCAGTTGGTCTCGGCCGCCAAAGGAGTACAGCCTTACCGCGAGACGTTTTTTGCAAAGATGGACAAGGTCATTTCCGCGGCCAAATTTGTTGAGGATGATGATGCATCCAAACGGAAGTTCCGACGCGCAGACCTCGATGCTACCAAGAGTAAGTACGACTTGGGGATTCGTGATCAGATCCCGGCTGAACGGCTCAAGCAGATCCAGTCGAATCTTAAAAAGATAGAATCCGAGGTTGCTGTCCTGACCGCCTCCTACCAGGCGGCCAATCAGCAGCGGAAGGCACTCGAGACGATCAAGAAGGAGTTGATGGCCCGGGAGTCCGACGCCCTCAAGCAATTAGCGGAGTTTAATGCCACCCGGCAGCAGTTGCAGAGTAAGCTTGCAGAAAATGCCGCCTTCGGCAGAGGCTTGTTGGAGTTGCCGATCATTGATGCGTTTGGGCGGCCGTTGCAGATCGACCAGATTTGGTTGCCCAATCTTACCCTCAATAATAATTTTCGCGATGTGGCTCGCTTTGACCGTTGCACGACGTGCCACCAGGGCATTGATCAGACGGCGCCGGGATCTGCGGTGTTGGCAGGCGTCATCCCTCAGCAGGATGCGCAGATTATCGAGTTACCGACACCCTCCAAGGCTCCTGCCGATGAAGACTCTCCGGAGCTTACTCGTACACAGGTGGTCTATGGTTTCGAGCTTTCCGAGCACGGTCTCATTGATCGCTCCGATGTCTTGGTGGAGTTTGTCTGGCCACGTAGTCCCGCAGCGGTTGCGGGACTTCAGGCGGGAGATGTTATTACGCATATTCGAGTGGGTGGCCGTGACGAAAAGTTAGTCAGCCGAGCAGATGCCTTGCGTTATCTGGTCCGTCAGGTTCCATGGGGAGAGCCGGTGCAACTGACAATCCGACGGGGTTTTCCGCAACCCTATAGTTCCCACCCACGTCTCGATCTGTTTGTCGGTTCCATGAGCCCCCACAAAATGGAGGAAATGGGGTGTACCATTTGCCATGAGGGGCAAGGTAGTGCAACCGATTTCAAATGGGCCAGCCACACGCCCAATGATGTGGAGCAGGCGGAGCGTTGGCGAAAAAAGTATGGTTGGTTTGACAACCATCATTGGGTGTTGCCCATGCTACCGAACCGCTTTATGGAGAGTTCCTGTCTGAAGTGTCACCATGAAGTGACCGAATTGGAGCCGAGTGAACGATTTCCGGACCCCCCTGCCCCAACGCTGGTTGAGGGATATGAGTTGGTGCAGTACTACGGATGTTTTGGCTGTCATGAAGTCAATGGCTATGATGGGCCACACCACCGCATCGGCCCGGATCTCCGCAACGAGCCGCCGTATTTTGCGGCCGCCCAGCAAGTTGATTTCGAACTTTCCAAACTTACCCCTCAGGAGGTCGACGCTGTCGATACGGCGGCTGCCAATGCGCCCCAACTCGCGACAACCACCGTAGCGGCAATCCGGCAACTCGCCCAGGAGGTTTCCTACCATCCTGACAATAAGCGTAAACGCCGAGAATTATTGGATATTTTGGAGTCGGAATCGGGCCGGCAGTACGCTGCTGAAGAATTGCTAAGTGATCCGCACCTGACCTCCCCCGAGCCCCGCACACTGGCAAGTCAAATCAAACGGAACCCCGAGGATCTTGATGCCCGGAAGAAACTCATCGCGTGGCTCTCGTCCGATCAACAGAAGGTCCATCCCGAACTCTCTACCGATTCGCACAAATTAATTGCAGCGATTGAAAAGCCTCCTGTAATACCGGAGAACGTTTTGCCACTCATCGATTTGCTCGGGGATATCGAAGCACCCGGAACCATGCGTAAGGTCGGTCCGAGTCTCCGTTATGTCGGCTCCAAATTGGGGATGCAGACGTTAGTGTCCTGGATTAAGCGGCCTCAGAGTCTTCGCCCCTCGAGCAAGATGCCGGCGTTTTTTGGATTACATGAACACTTCGAAGATTCTGCTGAAGTTCTGTCCGAGACAAGGTCCAGGGAGGAAATTGAAATTCGCGCAGCTGCGTACTACCTAGTGAATCGCAGCCAGCCGTTTGCCTACGCAGCGGAGGATCCGCAGGTCACGGAGAAGCCAGACAGTGCCCGGGGTAAGGTCGCCTTCGAAGTCCGAGGATGCCTCGCGTGCCATATGCATGATGGCACCCCGGAGGGGAATGCTGTCCAGGGTCCGAATCTGTCCGATCTGGCTAAAAAAATCAATACAGAGAAAGGCAAGAAATGGCTCCGAAGTTGGTTGTTGCAGCCTGATCGATATCACCGACGTACAAAAATGCCGGTCATGTTCCTCGATCCGGAGCCATTACGTGATGCTGTGGGGAACACGCAACTGGTGGCGGGCAGCCAAACGCCCCGCATGATTGATCCAGCTGCTGATATCACGGCCTATCTTTTGGGTTCCACTTGGAATCCGGTTGCTGACGCTCTGCCTCAACTTTCTGAGTCGGAAATAAAAATGCTCGATACGATCACATTGGAATATCTCCAAACGGCATTTGCGGAAACGCGGGCGGAAGAATATCTACGTGGAGGGATTCCAAAGCGGCTCGCTTCGAGTCTCAAGGGACCTGAGCAGGAACTGGTGGATGCTGCGGATACCAGCGCACATCTTAAGTATGTCGGCCGTCGTACGATTAGCAAATATGGATGTGCGGGCTGTCACGACATTCCGGGAATGGAAGGTGAAAAACCAGTCGGAACGGCATTGGCGGACTGGGGCCGGAAGGAACCCGCAAAATTGGCATTTGAACATATTGTTCACTACGTCGAGAAAAAGCATGCCTCCGATCCACATCGTGCAGCAGATGCCGGCGGAGACTCTGGTGAAGTTGGCCACCACGCTGAGCACACGCTTAATATGGCGGAACTGCCCACAGATGAAAGCTATTTTATTTCTTCTCTGATGCATCATCAGCGGGAGGGATTTTTGCGACAGAAGTTACTCGAACCACGGTCGTACGATTATGAGAAGGTTCACAATAAGGGCTATAATGATCGACTTCGCATGCCACAATTTCCTTGGGCAGCCGGTGTCATGGAGACCGAGGCCAGAGAGAAGCAGCGCGATCACGAGATCGAAGCGATCATGACTTTTGTGCTCGGGCTGGTCGCCGAACCGCCAGGCTCCGAATATATCTACAAGCCGAAACCCCGCCAGGAGGCCATCGTTCGGGGCGAACAGGTCCTCAATAAATTCAATTGCGCGGGTTGCCATGTCTTAGAGTTAGGCCGCTGGGATATTGCCTACAGACCGGGTGATTTTGGGGGGAGTGAACCACCTCCCGTGTACCCCTTCCTGGAGCCGAAGTTTACGAAAGAAGAGATGTATCCCTCACAGCATGTCGATTGGCGTGGCATGTTGCACAGCACACTCCGTGGCATGGAGCGTGTGGATCGTGACGGGTATCCGGAAGAGTTGGCATGGGATCCGGAAGAAGAAGAGTTTCTCACGCTGGAGGAATACAAGGATGTCTACGATCGGGATCCGTTGCCAGCCGATCGGGGCTACAGTGTCGAACTTTGGAAGCCCACCTATCTGGATGGCCATCCCTATCTTGTCAAAGATCCGTTGCAGACGATTCCTGCGGAGATGGTCCAATCGCATTATCCGGCCAAGGGAGGGGATTTTGCTCGAATTCTATTGCCGATTGCAGTGGAACTTGTCCGGCAAGCCGAACCAACAGCCGATGGCACAGCCGCCCTCGCTTGGGTTCCACCGCCGCTTGTGGGACAGGGCCGTAAAACCCAAGAGCCCTGGCTGACTGAATTTCTTCTCAATCCCTATCCGATCAGACCCGGAGTCCTCTTGCGGATGCCGAGGTTTAATCTTTCCCGTGCCGAAGCGACCAGTTTGGTGCAGTACTTCTCGGCACGCGATAACCCCGACTACCCCGGACAATTTTTTGCCGATCGCAACGCGGCCGATTTGAACCAGGCGCAAGCGCATTACCAAGAGCGTTTACATGCGGGCGAGTCGGGGAACCGGCTCGAGGATGCTCTTAAAATTGTGATTAATAAAGCGGGCTGTATCACCTGCCACGCGGTCAATGATCAGATGCCCGAGGGTGGCGATCGTGCAAACGGCCCTAATTTGGGAGATGTCTATCGTCGTCTGCAGCCCTCGTACATGAAACGTTGGATTGCGAAGCCGAGTTGGATGCTCCCCTACACGAAAATGCAGGAACTGATTCCCTATAAACCGGACAAGCCACCGATGTTTGGGGGTTTTGAACTTCCCGCGCTCGATGCGAATGGCCAGCCGATTAAGGAGGCTGATGGAACGCCAAAGCTCATCGAACTCTATCACGGGACGAGTTGGGAACAGTTGCAGGCAGTCGTCGATTTATTGTCCAATTTCGGCTCTTTCGTGGAATCACAAACGTCGATGCAAGAGCGAGCCAGCGAGTTGTCCAAGGAGTTAGGCAATGCCAGCGAGGGCTCGCAGTAGCTCCTGATCGACCGAGCGACAGGGGGCCGGGTGGATGAGAGACAAAAGCAAAGGGTTTGAGAGGTTTTTCGGCAATAGTTTTGGCAGCAGAGCACGCGTATATTTGTAAGGGTAGGCCGCTCGCCGTTGTGGTGTGAGGGCCGAACGGTATGGGGATTTGGGATGAGCAACCGGGAGGTGACAAACATGGTTTCCATAAGCTTTGGCTTTTGTTTTAGGATGCGGCGTTTTCGTTGGCTCGTTCTGTTTGCAATGTTGGTGGGTATCACGGGCTGGGCAGAACCCACACAGGGCGAGTCCTGGGGAAATCTCAAGGGCCGCTTTGTCTATGAGGGGGAGATTCCCAAGCAGGCGAAGTGCAACGTCGATAAGGATGGCGAAGTCTGTAAAAAAGAACATCCTTTAGTCGAGAGCCTGATCGTGGATCCCGACGGAGGTGTTGCCAACGTCGGTGTGTGGCTTGTAACCAAAGAAGTGGATCCCCATCCAGACTACGAAAAAAGAAGCCAGGATACTATCGTAATGGACAACAAGCATTGCCGTTTTGAGCCACATTTTGCGGCCGTGCGTGTGGGGCAAACCTTGCGCCTAACGAACTCCGATCCGGTGACGCACAATGTCAATGGAGGGAGCTTTCGTAAAAACACACCCTTCAACGACAATCTCCCCCCCACCAATTCCATCGATAAGGTGTTCACCGCAGAAGAACGACTCGGCGTGCCCCTATCGTGTGGATCGCACGGCTGGATGAAGTCCTGGGTCCTTGTGAAAGAGACACCTTACGTCGCAATTTCCAGCCCGGACGGCACATTCGAGATTGCCAAATTACCTGCCGGCACGAAACTCAAATTTAAAACATGGCATGCGCCGAGCGGTTATATTATGAGCCCCAAGATTGGAGGCAAAGAGGAAAAATGGAAGCGCGGCCAGTTTGAATACACGGTCCAGGAAGGGGAGAACGACCTGGGGGATATCTTGCTCAGTCCGAAAGAGTTGCAGTAGTTTTTGTTTTATTTGGTGAAGAATGTATGAGCAGCATTCAATGTAGCGAGGCTTATCATGTTAGGGTGCGAAACGATGCAGATGCAACCGTTGCTTAAACTACAATTTGTTGTGTGGGTGGTGATTGCCCTGTTGTTCGGTATGGGCAGCAGTGCGACTCTCTTTGCGGAGGAGTCCCGCGGTACTTTGCGAGGGCGGTTTGTCTACGACGGGGAACCTCCGGAACGCAAGAAGGTCTTGGTAACCAAGGACAAAGAAGTATGCGGTGCGCTGGGACTTCAGGCAGAACAGTTGGTGGTTTCAGAAGATGGGGGGATTGCCGATGTGATTCTCTGGGCCCGCACAAAAAATCTTCCGGAGCCTGAGGGGCTTGCGAAGGGGGTCACGGTGGAACTCGATAATAAGGGCTGTCGTTTCGAGCCGCATGTCACTACGATGCGGCCGGGGGATACCCTGAAGGTCAAAAACTCCGATCCGACGGCGCACAACACCCAGATCAGTTTTACTGCCAACAGCCCTTTCAATGAGGGCATTGCCGTGGGTGGTGTGAAGGAGTTGAAGCCACGTAAGGCCGAGCGTTATCCCGTGGATGTTTCCTGTAGTATCCACCCCTGGATGAAGTCGTATCTTTTGGTCCAGGACACGCCCTATGTTGCCGTGACCGACTCCGATGGGAACTTTGAAATCAAAGATCTGCCCACGGGAGTCGAGCTTGAATTTCAAGTCTATCATCCAAAGTCGAAGCAGATTAAGGCGGTGACTCGGGAGGGCAAGAAAGTGAAGTGGAAGCGGGGACGCTTCAAGACCGAAGTCGGTGAGGGCGGCAGCGACATGGGAGAACTGCGTGTTAGCCCGGAGGTATTTGATTAAGAGGAAGAGAGGTTGCCCGGTTGGCAGCCGCTACGTACGAAATGAGGTTGTGACTTGTGATCCAACGAAGATGTTTAATGATCGGATGGTTGGTGTTCGGTGCCCTGCTCGCAGCGGGTTGCCAACGCGAGTCGCTGCGCGGGGCGATACCCAATGAGCAGGCTGCAAAGCAAATGCGACTCGCCCTGGCAAATTCGGAGTCGGGTAGTTCGGAAGGCGAGCAGGCCGAGGGTCAAGAGCGGAGTGGCTGGGGAACTCTCAAAGGCCGTATTCGCGTAGTTGGTGATGTGCCTCCGAACCGACCCTTGAATATCAATAAGGATCAGTCGGTCTGTCAGCCGGGTGGTGCTATTGTACGTGCCGATACTATGGAGGTCGATTCTGCCACTGGGGGCATTGCCAATGTCCTGGTCTATGCGTTGGACCTTAGTGGGGATGATGTTCACGAGGATGCAAAGGGTGGTAAGACAGACAGAATTTTCTACGACCAAAAAGTCTGTCGCTACCTTTCTCACGTGCTTCCAGTCCTCTCAACACAGACACTGGAAGTAAAAAATAGTGATTCTGTTTCTCACAATACGCAAATTCAGGCAAAGCGGGCACGTTCGGTCAATGAAAACATTCCTCCCGGAAGTTCGATCAACTATACCCCGGGGAAAGAAGAGAAAGAGCCAATTGGCGTCAGTTGTGCCGTGCATCCATGGATGAAAGCGTACTTGCTGCCCCGCGACAACGGCTATTTTGCGAAGACGGGAAAAGATGGAACATTCGAAATTGCGAATTTGCCGGCGGGCATCGATTTGTCACTGCAGGCATGGCAAGAAAAGCTGGGAAAGAACTTCAAGAATATTAAGGTCAACGGCGAAACAATCACCTGGAAACGCGGACGTATTCCGCTGAAATTAAAACCCAACGAGACCGTGATGCTGGAAGTAGAGATACCTGCAGCGTCGGTTCAGTAAAAAACGCAACACGAGCGCAATGATCTGGTCGTCCTGCAAATTGAGTCGATTTTTCTTGGAATGTTTCCAAGTCTGGTGCTGCTGCGCGATTTTGTTATTTGCGATTGCAGTCCTGGGGGGATGTTCCAACGAGATACCCTATTTCCGCGCCAATTTGGTAGAGATTGAAATCGAGCAGGACGCAGACGAACATGTCACAGAAGATCAACAGCGGGTCATTGCGGAG
>JABABY010000063.1 GCA_014237955.1 Planctomycetota bacterium | reverse complement strand
TGACCAGATTGAGGCTGCGCATCAGGCAGACCAACAGGACATCGAGTAAATAATCGTATTTGCGTTCACCGGTTAAGTGATGCAAGAGACATTGCGGCCAAAGAGGTACCAACATCCGACTCGGAGAGAGTATTGTCCGCTTTACATCCGTAGCAGACGGTACTTCCAGCGGCGCCATCGGCTGCCCCATTTGTATTGCATATGGTCTGCGCGGTGGCAGAAGTGGTGTACCCAACGGGATGATTTTTTCGACACCGGAATTTCATCTGCTTCGACGATTGCTTGCAACTGACTCCGAAGTCGCTCCCTACTGTAGGACTGGGGATATTCATTGCCGTGGTAACACGGTTGTCGCAGCATTTCGAGATAAGCCGTATCATTTTGATCCAGATCGATAATCCGCTCGATCACCGCCTCATTGCTCCCACAGTCATAGAAGTTGATAAAACTGCTCGGATTGAAGTCGAGGTGGACTAGTGGATTACCCCAATAGATGGGAATGGTATTAGCAGTAAAAGCATCCGCTATTTTTTCGGTAATGTAACCTGGATAAGAACTATTTTCATAGGCAATCGTAAACTTGCACTGCGACACAAAAGAGTGCTTGTCCGAAAGTCGGTAGCCCAAATTATTTTTATGACGTCCACCAGAATCGACCTTTTTATAGCGACTCAGTTTTTCATAGAGTTGATTCCGTAGTGGAGAGGATGGATTGGAAAAGACAAAGTTGCAGAAGCGTGTCTTTTTCTGCAGTTCCATCTCTGCAGACCAACCTGGCGGCCTCTCTCGCTTGTCCCACAGCGCAAGAGGAAATCGGTAATTTCGTGCATCGTCCAAGTAATCGAAAGAAAATGCGTAGTCACAGACATCAAAATTCGGGCGAACATTTTCACCCGTAATGAATAACTTTCGACATCTGTACTTCAAATGTTGATGGCCGAAAGGCAGAAAAATCACCAACTCTGGATCTTCAGAAAACTCCAGGTCGTACAATTCTGAAAGAAGTTGAGAAAATATATTTTCTCGAACCGGCCAACCCTTATAAAAATCTGTGTATTTTAGTCTCAGCCTGGGCTTCATGAATGGGACTCTTCAAAGCAACCACGAAAATGCGTGAATGGGTACACTCCATAATGTTTCTTTTTACACTGCCGACAATCGAGCATAGGCTGCCAAGTCGACTCCAACTGCATGATTATAGGGAAGCTGTATTTGTTTCCCGATGGCAGTTCAATATTTTTATTGGAACCGAAAGATGATTGTCCGAGTGGGATTTTCGCAACCCGGCAGAGAAATGGCACGACCGGAAGAACGGCTGCAGAACAAGAAGCAACAAGGAAACACCCGCGCATAAAGCACCATTAGGCAAAATGATTGCGGGTAATGCCAAAGTGGCACTTAGGAACAGCAGTCGTCGCAGTCACTGCAAACCGGCACCTGAATCTTTTCGGCCACCATCCGGCAGACACGAACTTTTACCGGTTTTTGCACCTGATGGGGTACGCAGACTTTATAGGTCTCTACCCGCTTCTCCGGAATCATCCGGTAGGTGGTGACATTATAGCTACGCTGTTTTTTCTGGGGCATCATGCAAGTGTATTTGACTTCCTTAGTCATTGGCACGCATTGCATTTCACAGACTTGCACATTACACGTTCGTGTCTCGGTCCGGTAGTTGCAAACCCGCACCGTCCGCGACCGTACCTCCGGCTTACAGACAGTCACCTCGTATTGATAGGGCACACTGACCCGCTCGGTTTTATAGCAGGTAACCGGCACTTGCTCCTGAACGGTCTTCGGCATGTACACCGGACGACAAACTGTCTGCATGACCGCACGACCACAAGGATCGCATCCGGGTACCTGTAGCGTTTGATTGACCCAGCAACCGGCATCACGACAAACCGTTTTCATCACAGTAACAGGAACACGACGACATTCGATCCGCTGTGCTTGTCGCCTTTCTACACGGGGAACCTGCACTGTGAAGGATTGCTCAACATTCTGCCAGACGGGAACTTGAACCTGATACTGCCTGGAAACAGTGCGCGTTACCGGACGATTCACCGTGTAAGACACTGTCCGAGTTCGCTCCTGGGGCACCATCACCGTCACCTCGCATGTTCTTGCAGCGGTTTCCGCAACACACTTTTGTACCGTGAATGTCCGCTCTCGCGTTTCATAACGGTACTCTGTCGATGTACACATCCGCGTCTCTGTAACATACTGCGGCCGCATTACCGTCCGCTCGACATAACACGGTTTGACAACCGTTTCACCACAGCATGCATCGGCTGCCCGCGTACTCTCACAGGCCATCATTGAAACAAATAATCCCAGCACAACAGCGGTTGGACGAATAATCACGGCAAGCACTCCCTAACGGATTTGTTTTTTGGCGGGCATGTGTTGGACCGATGGATCCAACCGATCCAGCCATCTTCCTAATCGCAATATTTAGGCCAATAGTCAGGCTAATTCTGGGATATGTGAGTGTCAAGTATTTCCCGCAAAAAATTAATGCGGGGGGCAAAAAAAACGGGGCAACTGCAATGACTTTTCTGACCATCTGGATAGTGCACTTTGGAAAAGGCACAACGGTTGCGATATTTTATTGCTGCTAGCAGCATCGCAAAGATCGGCTAATCCTCATAGTTTACCATTGCTCGCCTGTGGGCGACAAAGGCTAAACGGATACACGAGAGATTGCCCATGACCGGTGACATTCTCATTCCAAGAGAATATCGCAATCTGACAAAGTATGTGCTCTGTTGGAGTCGTTGTCCGTCGAACAGCGTGTCCGATCAACTCTCAGAATGACGCGACTATTTCAGCATCAACCAATACAGTGGGGTTGAGATGAGCAGACTGGTACTGCTTGGCCTCAATATCAAAGTCGTATTCTTTTAATTCCAGGTACATCAGAACACAGGCCAGGACCAAGGCCAGAAAAGAAAAAATCAGCATCATCGTGTAAATCGTGGCCTTCTGTTTGACCAGTGGCCCGGCTTTCTTTTTCTTTATTTTCTTCTTCGCCACGATGTTGAATCCTAAGCCTTAAATCGCATAAAAACGACACACAATACCTGCGAACCGGTCCGCAATCACTCCCATGCACTGACTAGCCTGCGGTGAGTTTCAGACTTCGTCGCGTCTCCACACGATCGCGTTCGCGGATCTGTCCCTGTTGACGACTTGGGTCTACCTTACCGACCGACTTGTCGGGAGTCGTACGCACAATTTCGATCTGCCCTAAATATTTTCCACCCCGATAGACTTCCATCTCGTGACCCAACCGGATACCGTCATCACTTCCGACAGTCACCTCGACATAAATATTATCCTTGAGCCTCTTTACCCTGGTAATCACGCCATCGATGGACGGAGGCGTATTATCGACCGGAGTGTGTTTCGTTAAATTGTTTGCCGACAAGACACGTTCGGCGCTTTTTAGCTCTTCAATCAGCTGTTTTTTCCGCTCTGCGAGGCGTTTCGTCTCACCCTCTGCCTGATTATTCTGTTCAACGAGCTTCAACATTTTTTTAAATTTTTTGTCAATCTCGCTGCGAGCCATCTTAATGTCTTCTCTCATCCTTTCATTTTCTTCACGAAGATTCTCTAGGATATTCTGCTGGTTTTGCACCTTCACCAATTGTTCGCTCAGTTCCTTGACCTTTTCTAAATAGGTCGCTTCCAAACTGTTGTACTGATCGTCCAATTCACTAAATTGGGATTCCAGCTTGGCAATTTCCTGGCGTTTGGCTGCCTGTTCAGTTGCAATTTTAGACTCAAGGTTTCGCTTTTGTGACTGCAACTGATCGTTCTTCAGCTTCACAGTCTCGAGACGTTTTTTCCAACCGATCTTCTCGCCACGGGGGCCTCGCTCGGTTCGAAGCACTTCCTGCTTCCAATTCGTATGCGTTGCGTAGATCATGACCGCAAACGACATGAACACAACGCTCATCGAAAAAATCAGGAATACGAAAATTTTCCCAACGAGGTTCATCGAACCCCTCCTTGCTTCTCAATACTTCAAACCAGATGGACTACCTTCAAAGCAGCACCCATCTGAATGAAATTCTACCACTATAAACTCGCAGCCCGAATTGGCTTTATGAAGCTGCGGGTGAGAGTTCCACTCACTCTAAAACCACCCCTTGCTCACCCTCATTGAAGTATAGTTGCGGCCTGATTCGACTGTCAAACAAAGGCCATGGGATTTGCTCATTCTAGCCTGCCACATAGTCCTTATAAACGGCATTTTCGGCCCAGCAACTCCACTATTTTACTTCGTAGATTACCGAGGTTTTTGAACTCGTGCCAGTTCAAACCGTTATTGTCCACATCTCACGAAACCGGCCGAGCTTGGATCCGCCAACTCACAATCACTTTATCCGAGCCTGAGCCACCAGAATCACATCTCCCATTCAGGCTTAGAATCATACATTCTTGCCCAGGTGGCCGCTGTACATTTTTTCGAATAAAGCAAACAAAAGCAGCCCTATCACACATGCTGCGCATAGCCAAGCAAACCAGTCGCCCGCATAAAGATAGAAACTCTCTCTCCGATCCATTCGTGGCCGCACAACCAGCGTATCGACAGTTCGCCGATCACCACGATCCTCAATGAATCCATCTGAATTGATTGAGGCGGAAAAACCGGTGTTGGCAGCAATCAACAGCGGCTTGCGAAATTCAATCGCCCGAAAGATTCCGCAGATCATGTGCATGTCTAAGGCCGCGGAACCCCAAAACCAACCATCGTTTGTCTGACTCACTAATACATCTGCTTCGGTACCGCCTTGCTCAAGCATCAACAAATGACGGCGGATAACATGCGGCAACACCGTCTCGTAACAAATGCTGGGCGTCAGATGATATCCACCGACATCGTAGATTACCGCCTCCTTACCGGGCGTCAGTCCATCTACCAGTGGCGTAAAGCGATAGAGTGCAGGAAAGATATCTCCCAAGGGAATGTATTCCCCAAACATCACCAGATGCATCTTGTCGTAACGACCCAATATTTCTCCGGCACTTCCCAAATACACTGAACTATTAAAACTCTTCGTATGCCCCGCACCGTAGTGCTGGCGATTGATACCAAGAAGCAAACGGGGGATTGCCGAATGTTGTTCTGCTCGGGCTGCTACCAACTGTTGCGGAAGCTGACCGAACCGATCTTGGCTATATTTTGCATATTGATAAATCTCTAGGGGCAGTTTTCGCTCTTCTTCAAGACGACGTGCTTCTTCAGGTTCTTGCATAAACCATTGGACCAGTATGTTTGTCGGAAGCCACGCTCCCTCATCGATGGTGATCAGTGGAATCGTGCACATCGACTCCGGCCAGATGACGAGATCAATGTCTGCATGCTCTTTTAAGACATCCCTCGTCAACTGAAGATATTGCTTCTCGATGCTCCGATTGGATTGCTCTGGATCAACATCAAATTTAGTATCAATGCTCCCTTGAATCAGGGCAATGCGGGGGCCTGGCTCGAGTATTTCATGCTGTAGCCGAATCTGCCCATACATCACTGCTGCCAAGACAGCCAAGCCTGCGGGCAACAGTGGCCAAAGCGTACATCTCCTGCCACTGAAGGGTAATGTCATGACCAGAGCCGCAGCAACAAACATGATCAGAAAACTGACCCCATAGGCTCCCACCAAATCGCTGAGTTGGATGACGGAGAGCCAGCGATATTTGGTGTGTCCCAGTGCGGCCATCATAAATCCTGTGAGTAAGTGAGCGCGGATGATCTCCAGGCCAGTCCAGACGACCGGTGCGGCGAGAATCAGGGGAATGTGCAATCGATGTACAGCAACCCTGCAAAGACCAATAAAAGCCAAAACATAAAAGGCCAAATACAAACTCAAGGCAAGCCAACCGAGGATCGCCAGCGCATGCGGGAGCATGATCCAGTAAAAGGTTGCACCAAAATAAATCCAGCCCACTAGGTACAACGTAAGAAAAGGACGCCATCCGGCGAGCACAGTGCGTTGGATGAGCAGTAGCCAAAAAATTGGCGCGACCCAGGCCAAAAAGCCCCAGTCGATAGGAGGCACCGAGAGCCATAGTAAAAACGCTCCCGACAGTCCCAAAAAACAGGTCGATTCATACCAACGAGAACCAGATTGGCCACTGGCAGCAGTTACGGAAGATTGTCCCTTGGCAATAGACATCAGATACATTCCGTCGGCAATCAATAGAAACAGACTCACAGAGCCTAAAGTGGCGGGCGCTTTGTCACCAGAGGAATTTTTAGTCCAACGGATGACAGAAAATCCTCTGCCCTGCCTCGTAATATCCTGTTCCCTCGGGAAAAATAGCTAGCGCATTGGCATCTACCAGCCCGCGACTATCTCCCGACCCATGCCAGAGAACAGGAGTGAGCGTCGGTCCTGTCTCAGACCAGTCAATCCGTGCCGGGTGGTAGGTCGTCCGATCCGCAGCAACCTCAAAAGGTTGGGCCAGAAGGGCCGAGCATTTTGGAACGCCAACCTCGCCAGCCGCCTGGCCACTGAGTCGTCTGATCGCGGGGCGGACAAACAGATGGAAACAGACAAAACTGCTCACCGGGTTGCCCGGGAGGCCAAAAACCAGTGTCGAACGATCATCATTATTTGCATTGTCTTTGTTGCCGTTTCCGACGCCGAACCAGAGCGGCTTGCCTGGTTTCATATTAACCTTATGAAACACTTGCCGGACTTTTAGTTCCTCAAGCACCGCGGGAACGAGATCCAGGGTGCCCGCAGAGACACCTCCTGAGAGTACCAGAACATCTGCCGAAAGACCCCGCTCTATCAAATTTCGTAACTGCTCCGGTTCGTCACGCCCGATCCCCAAGTCCAACACATCCGCATCGAGTTGCTTGCCACAAGCGGCTAGCATGGGACCGTTGGTGTTACGAATTTTTCCAGGTCCAGGAACAAATCCACCATCGATGAGTTCATTTCCGGTAGGCAAAACAGCAACTCGTGGACGTCGAAACACCCTCACATCGGTACGACCAACCTGGGCAAGCACCGCAATCTCAGCCGGACGAATTCTCTTTCCGCATGATAAGACCAGTTGTCCGTAACGCACCGATGTTGCCCGAGGCATAATATTCTGTCCCGCAACAACCTCGCAGGTATTGAAATGTGCCACACCGAGCGGAAGACCCGCTTCCTGTTGCCAGCTCGATTCTTCTACCATGACTACCGCATCGGCACCGTCAGGCACGCGGACACCGGTCATCACGCGAACCGCTCGCCCCGATTCCACGCGAAATGCTGGCACATTCCCAGCAGTGACTTCTTCGACAACCTCAAGTTGGACACTACACGCTACCCCCTTTTCTCTGTGGACTCGCTGTGAAAAATCGGCCGCTCGTACGGCATAGCCATCGACTAACGATTGATCATTCGAGGGAACATCAAGATCGCTAAAAATATCCTCTGCGAGAAATTGGTTCAGTGCGTCTTCGAGGGGCACACTCTGAGGGACATTGGGCGAAGCGTATTGAGCAACATATTCGGTTGCTTGTTCAACGGTAATCATTCAGCCACTTCTCGGCGGTTCAGTTTTTCTGTTCTCTGGCAACGAATCAAACCGCTGTCAAAAGAAACTGCCTGAGTATGTTGCCACCCTGCTCAGTCAAAAAACTCTCCGGATGAAACTGTACCCCAAAGAGCGGGTATTGGCGGTGGCGAATACCCATGATCTCACGTGATGCATCGGGGGCATCGGACCAGGCGGTCACTTCAAATGCATCACTCAGTGATGGGGGATCGACAATCAAACTGTGGTAACGGGTAGCTACAAGCGGGCTCGGCAAACCGGCAAAAAGCCCGGACTGGTCGTGATAAATCCGATCTGTTTTCCCGTGCATCAAACGCCCCGCACGCACAATGTTTGCTCCAAACGCCTGGGCAATCGACTGATGCCCGAGACAGACACCCAAGAGGGGTATTTCCCCGGCTAATTGGCGCGCTGCCTCAAGTGAAATACCTGCTTCGTTAGGCGTGCAAGGTCCTGGAGAGATAATAACATGGCTCGGTGCCAAGGCGATAATATCAGCCACCGAGATTTTGTCGTTTCGATGGACGACAATTTCCAAACTCGGATCATTCTCGCCAAGGCGCTGTACCAAGTTGTATGTAAAGGAATCGTAGTTGTCGATTAACAGAATCATCGCACCATCCCCGTCGCCGAACATTTTGAGCACGCGATTATCCCGCATCCTTTGATCTTCGCCAAGTCTGTATTTTTGCAATTCTCTCTTGTTTTCTAAGCCACCATGCGGAATTGTCCCTCTGCCCTGGCGGGAAAAATATAGAAGTTTACCTAACTAAAGTCCTGACACTTTGCTGTTAAATCTTTTCGGGTGGCTACCCTACAGAGGACGTCAACGCATACAATAGTGAGAGATCTCAGCACTGAAAGAAAAACACCTGTCACAATTCGAAGAACTCTTTAAGGGCTTCAAAGGGCAGCCCTTCCCGGGCGGCTTCTCAGGAAAAGCATAATGGCAAGCGGAATCGAAGCAGCACCTGTCTACGAACTTGAGCCCTACCGGCAGTTGAGTAACAACGAACTTGCAAGCCGCATTGATGGTGTCCGTGCTGATTTGGGACGAAGACTTTTGATTCTGGGCCATCATTATCAGCAAGATGAAGTCATCGCCCATAGCGATATTCGTGGTGACTCTCTGCGACTGAGCCAGATGGCAGCCGCTAGTGATGAATGTCGGGCCATTGTTTTTTGCGGGGTTCATTTCATGGCGGAAACCGCAGACATCCTGGCAAACCAATCCGAAAAATTGGACCGGCGGGATGGCCGGCGGGTCTCTGTTGTGCTTCCAGACATGGCAGCTGGTTGCTCGATGGCGGACATGGCGGAGATTGATCAGGTGGAAGCAGCTTGGGAGGAATTAGGCGAATCGATCGACACCAACGAAATAACACCGGTGACCTACATCAACTCGGCTGCTGCGCTCAAGGCTTTTTGCGGTCGTCATGGAGGAATCGTCTGTACCTCCAGCAACGCTGCAGCGGTACTCAAGTGGGCACTGGCACAAACACGTCGCGTCCTGTTTTTTCCAGACCAGCACCTCGGCAGAAATACGGCCCGATCGATGGGCATTGAACTCGATCAGATGCCACTTTGGGATCCGTATGCCGAGATTCGTGGTGGCAACAGCCTCGCAGCGCTAGAGTCGAGTCGGGTCTTGTTGTGGAAAGGCCATTGCAGTGTCCACCAGATGTTCACAACGTCACACATTCAACAATTTCGAGAAAAATACCCCGGGATAAAAATTCTGGTCCACCCAGAATGCCCGTTAGAAGTCTTTGAGGCCGCAGATGAATCCGGATCGACTGGAAAAATCATTGAAACTGTCTGTGCCGCTCCCCCGGGCACAAAATGGGCAATCGGCACCGAACTTCATCTTGTGAATCGTCTTCGGGAGGAGCATCCCGAACAGGAAATTCATTTCCTCTCGCCAATCGTCTGTATGTGTGCGACCATGTACCGCATCGACCTTCCCCATCTTTGCTGGTCCCTAGAAAATTTGGCCGCAGGGACACCCGTTGGATTGATTGAGGTCGATCACGACACGTCCCGATGGTCCCTTGAGGCACTCAACCGGATGCTGGCTCTCAGCTAGCGCGAATCTGCCTTGGCACCGCTACTCTGCGCCGAGTTGTCGAGAGACTTTTTGTTGGCCTGTGTGGGCAACTACTCGTGATCCCGGCGCCGCTCAACAACCGCTTTGAGAATACGATCTGGCGACGGAGCATTCGGGTTTTCCGGATTGCGTCGTTGGAGTTTTCCCAGCACATCCATGCCCTCAAGGATTCGGCCA
>JABABY010000062.1 GCA_014237955.1 Planctomycetota bacterium | reverse complement strand
CAGAGCACCGACAAGTGTTGCCACAATCACGTAAAACAGGTAGTGAAAGGGACGCTGGAAAACATAGGCATACGCCCGGCTAATGGCATCAAAGGCATCGGTCCCCTCGGTACTGATCGTCGACCACATCAGCGGCCATCCAAAGACCAGGCCCAAAAGAAAGAGGGTCATCAAAAATCCAATCCCAATCACCAGCGGCCAGAGAATGCCCGAGACCAGCAAGCCTATATCGAGATTCGAAAAGAATCCGAGCAATGCAATCGGCACACCCAGGGCAAAGATCCCCAGAATGGGCAGCAAGGGGGCCGTCATGTAGGAACACCACCGACTGCGGGTAAACGTACCTGCCTCTTTGCAGGTAACCAGCTCATCGCGCGTGAGCTTCAATGCAGCAATGCGGGTGATCATGCCCCCAAAATAACCCCAAATCAACAGAGCCCAACCACAACAGCAGACTGCGTAGGCAAAACTCCGATAGGTAAGTCCCTGACGAAATAAGATTTGAAAAGGCAACGTCAACTCTGAAGCGGTCCTCGTGGCCGTCCCGAGTACGGGTCCGATCACAGGCAGCGTGGAAAGTCCACGCAGGGGGCTGCGGACACCAAAATCACGGTAATCGGCCTCCCAGGGCCAGGGTGGCATCGGACCTTTGTTCTGGGCACCAAGGTCGCCGAGCTCCGGAGCAATCACTTTGACCTCCGGCCCGTTTTCAGTGTAGGCAAAGAGATCCCAACAAATTCGCCAACCGGCGACCATCCCCACCAATCCAATCGACGCCAGCACAAGCACCCTTAGCCCGATCGCGGGTCGCACCGCCTTAAAGAGAATCAACCACGGCAGACAGTCCTGCCAATCACGACGCCTGTTATTCTCCTGCTTTTCAGACATCTTTTTAGAATCCCCTCTGGTCTGCAACGTTTGGATGGAAGTGACTGGAAAATGCCCGTGTCACGATGCCCTGAGCCACTCTTGTTGGGAAGCAATTATGACCGCCTCAGGCAGGTGTTGCAACAAGAGATTGAAAATGAGTGGCACAAGGGATTTACGGGTACTCACCATCTTCAGGGAGCTGTACCTCTCGCTCAATCGGCAGGCTATATCCCTCGTCGAACCAGCGACCCAAATCAATCTGCCGACATCGGTCAGAGCAAAATGGCATCGCTACAGACAAATGTATTTCAAATATGTCGCCACACATCGGACACGAGCTTGTCGCCATAGAACACCACTACCGCCTCTGCCCAGCCCTGTCTTAAAAGCCGTTTCAAAAAGAACCAAGGCACAAATGTTCCAAACAAATGGCCCCTTCTTCAATCGTTCGACTTCGGTTTTTTATCAGTCTCTTTCTTTGTCGATTTCGATTTGTCTTTAGATTTACTTTCACTTGCCTTCTTGGCTTCCTCTGCGCCCTTTTTATAAGACTCGCTACGATAATCGGTTTCGTAGAATCCAGATCCTTTAAAAACGATCGCTGCTCCAGTTCCAAAAAGGCGACGTAATTTATGTTTTTTGCATTCCGGACACTTTCGCTTCTGCGATTCGGTAATGGACTGGAACAACTCGAACTTGTGTCCACAATGGTCACACAAATAGTCATACGTAGGCATGGCAGGTGTCGTGGAAAAATGTTGTTACTCTTTTTGTGGCGACCCGGTAGATACAATGACCTGACTCGGGCGGACAACACGATCATGCAGAAGATAGCCAACTGCCGTTTCGACCATCACGGTCCCGGCTGGATACTCCTCACTGGGCATCTGAGAAACAGCTTCGTGGAGATTGGGATCAAATGGCTCGCCAACAGCAACAATCGACTCGCAGTTGTGCTGTCCAAGCATGGTCTGCAGCTGCTGGGCGACGAGCTTAAACCCTTCGAGCAGAGAAGCCGATTCTTCTGTCTGTTCGGCAGCTTCAATCGCCCGCTGCATATTGTCGAGGACCGGCAGAAGGTCTCGCAACAACCGCATGCTGGCATATCTTCGTTCTTGCTGTTGCTCCCGCTCCATTCGCTTGCGATAGTTTTCCAGGTCTGCCTGCGCAAGTTGTGTCCGCTTTTTGGCCTCCACAAGCTCCATTTTCTGCTTTTCCCCCTCCGACAGACAAATCGTAGCCTCTGGATCGGGCGGGGCGGCGGCGTCATTTTCGGCTGCTGAATGGGTGGTTTGACCACCCTGCTCTCCAGCGTCGGATGTTCGTTTGCCTGACTTACTCACCATCCACTTCCTTTCTTTTAGCCTTCATCCGACGCGGATGTTTCGTGCGAAACAAAATATTCTTTTAATTTATCGAGAAAGCTTTTTCGGTGGGGAGTGACATTGGCGTGTTCCAACTCGGCCAAATCGCGAATCAGTGCCTCTTGTTCGTCGGTGACTTTCTTAGGGACGTCAATATTTAGCTGAACATGCAAATCGCCCGGAAGTCCCCCACGAGGATCAGGCATGCCCCGCCGCTTGAGCACAATGACCTGTCCCGGCTGTGCTCCCTTACGGATTTCTATCTCTTCGAGTCCTTCGAGCGTCGGTACGCTCACGGTAGCGCCAAGGACCGCCTGCGGATAGGTGAGTGGCACATGGCAAAACAGATGCCCCCCCTGACGCTCAAAGAGCGAATGATCCCTAACATGCACCAAGCAATAACAATCGCCGGGCGGGCCACCCGTGGTGCTCGGATGCCCCTCTCCATTGAGGCGGATTTGCATCTCATTATCGATTCCTGCCGGAATCGCTACTTCGCAATCCACAGGTTCTTCTAGAAAACCGGCGCCGCGACATCCGTCACAACGCTCTTGAATCGATTGGCCACTACCATGACAGGAAGGACAGGTGGTTTGCATCCGGAGAATCCCACTCGACTGGATCACCTGGCCCTGACCCCCGCAGTAATTGCAAGATTCCATGGCGGTTCCATTTTGCGCGCCATTACCACCACAGTCTTCGCACCTTCGCTGGCGGGTGAACTCGATCGTCTGTCGCATGCCACGGGCAGCTTCAAGAAGATCTATCGTTACTTCACACTGGATGTTTGCACCACGGCGAACACGGCGACCTCTCTGCCCGCCACCGAACACATCGCCAAAAACACCGCCGCCAAAAACATCACCAAAGGCTTCAAAAATATCACCAATGTCTTGAAAACCTGCGCCTCCCTCCAAGCCCACATGGCCGTAGCGATCGTAGCGCGTGCGCTTTTCGCTATCACTAAGAACCTCAAAGGCTTCGGCGGCTTCCTTAAACCGCACGACCGCCTCTTCATCACCCGGCTTTTTGTCCGGGTGGTACTGGATCGCCAACTTGCGGTATGCGACTGCAATTTCGTTCGATGTGGCCGAACGGGACACCTCGAGAACTTCGTAATAGCAGCGCTTTTCGGTCATGCTCATAACAAATTATAGGCCGCCCGACCAACTAGAGCCTATGTCAATTCTAGCTGGACAACAGACCGTTTTTGAACTGTTTCAACAACAGAGGCCACTTCCGGCAGAGCAGAAATGGCCCATTGTTTGTGCTTTAGTTTTCTCTCATTGGATATCCCAAAACACTCAGAGCATCCAACACACGTCAGTGGCTTTGGCCGGAGTCACGCAATCGCACCCTCGACCCGTTTTTTGTCACTGTCTTCCTCGTCAAAATTGGTTACCAAAGCCTCGGTGGTAAGCATCAACGCCGAAATGCTCGCGGCATTCGCTAGGGCGGTACGGACAACCTTGACCGGATCGATAATGCCCGCCTCGAACATATCCACATAGTCTCCAGCCTTGGCATCGTAGCCTACGTTTACCGATTTCTGCATCACTTCATCCACAACAACCGATCCATCGATACCACCATTGTCGGCGATCTGCCGTAGCGGTGATGAAAGAGCGGTGAGAATAATATCGACGCCTATTTTCTCATCCCCTTTTGCTTTACTGCGGATTGCTTCCACAGCTTCGCAACATCGCACCAACGCTACGCCACCACCTGGAAGGATGCCCTCCTCGACCGCTGCTCTTGTAGCGTGCAGCGCATCTTCTACCCTCGCCTTTTTCTGCTTCATTTCAACTTCGGTATCAGCACCTACCGAAACGACCGCCACGCCGCCTGTCAGCTTGGCCATCCGCTCCTGAAGTTTTTCGCGATCGTAATCGCTACTCGACGCATCGATTTGATTTCTGAGCTGGGAAATACGCTTTTTGACTTCTTCTTGTTTTCCAGCTCCGCGTACGATTGTCGTATTGCTCTTGTCAACTGTGATCTGTTTGGCGCGGCCCAATTGCTCGAGTTCCATGTTTTCGAGCTTGATCCCGAGGTCCTCGCTAATGAGCGTACCTCCCGTGAGAATAGCGATATCACTGAGCATCGCCTTGCGACGGTCGCCAAATCCCGGGGCTTTCACTGCGCAGACATTAAGTACTCCACGCAATTTGTTTACGACTAAAGCAGCCAGTGCCTCGCCCTCGACATCCTCCGAGATGATCAACAAAGGCTTGCCCGATTGAGCCGCTTTTTCAAGAACCGGAACCAGTTCCCGAAGATTGCTAATTTTCTTTTCAAAAATCAAAATCAGGGCATCCTCCAGCAGACAGTCCCGTTCCGCTGGACGCGTGATGAAATAGGGTGAAACATACCCTTTGTCAAATTGCATGCCATCGACATATTCAACGGTCGTCTCAGCCGTTTTGCCTTCTTCAACGGTAATCACACCATCTTGTCCAACCTTATGCAAAGCTTCGGCCAGCAATTCACCGATAACCATGTCGTTGTTGGCACTGATGGCACCTACGTTGGCCACATCCTGCTTGCTATTCACTGGGCGGGCAAGGCCGTGGAGATTTTCCACCGTTGCCTCCACTGCCTTTTCAATACCCCGTCGGACCGCCATCGGATTACTGCCGGCAACAACATTTCGGAGGCCTTCTTTAAAAATAGCGCGGGCCAGTACCGTGGCAGTCGTTGTCCCATCGCCAGCCAGATCGGAGGTTTTGCTAGCCACTTCGTTGACCAACTTGGCTCCCATATTTTCAAACGGGTCCTCCAACTCGACTTCCTTGCTGACGGTTACCCCATCCTTGGTAACCGTTGGACCGCCAAATGACTTATCGATGACAACATTTTTTCCAGTTGGGCCCATCGTGATTGCAACGGCATCCGCCAGCTTTTCGACACCCTTGAGCATTTTCGCACGGGCCTGATCTTCAAACATCAATTGCTTAGCTGCCACGGGAACAGTTCCTTATTTTGTAATCGTTGATTTATAGAGAAGAATGGTTTTCAGTCGACAACTTTGGCGAGAATATCTCCTTCTCGGAGAATCTTGACTTCACGGCCGTTAAGTTCCTGATCAACACCACCATACTTTCCAAAGTAGACGTGATCACCAACGGCAACGGAGAGTTCACCCCGATTGCCACTCTCGAGCAAGCGACCAGGACCAACCGCTACAACAGTACCGAGCTGTGGCTTTTCTTGAGCAGAGTCCGGCAAGACAATTCCACCTGCCGTTGTTTCTTCTGCGTCCACCAATTCGACAACAACTCGATCATCAAGCGGCCGGAGTTTTTCTTTAGCCATCACATTTTCCTTTATCACAAACAGGGAATGCTTTCATTGGAAATCAACGTACACAAGCGTCCGCGGCCGACTACATCATGCCGGGCATGCCGCCCATTCCGGGCATGCCGCCCATTCCGCCCATACCAGGCATGCCACCGCCCATGCCGCCCATGCCACCCATGCCGGGCATGCCGCCGCCCATGCCGTGATCGTGGTGATCACCTGCAGCGTCATCCGCCGGCTCTGGAATATCGGTGATCAGTGTTTCTGTGGTGAGAAGCAGGGCCGCTACACTTGCTGCATTTTGCAGCGCACTACGGACGACCTTGGCTGGATCAATAATGCCCGCCTCGACCAAATCACAATATTTGCTCTTGTCGGCGTCAAAGCCCTCCGTTTTGGCCTTGAGCTTAAGGACGCGATTGACAACCACCGCACCATCATGGCCGGCATTTTCGGCAATACAGCGAAGCGGGTAATCCAGAACATTACGAACAATGGTGGCACCACGCGCTTCATCGCCCGAAAGTTCTAGTTTGTCGAGGGCCTTGGCGGATCGCATTAACGTAACTCCGCCACCTGGCACAATGCCCTCTTCAAGGGCGGCAGCAGTGGCGCTTTTTGCATCTTCGAGCAGTGCCTTGCGCTCCTTCATTTCAGTTTCCGTCGCCGCACCACAGTTAATCTGCGCTACGCCGCCGGCCAGCTTGGCAAGCCGTTCCTGCAACTTCTCCCGATCATAATCACTGTCGGTTGCTTCAATCTCTCGACGAATTTGGTCGACACGGCCCTGAATATCCGCCTTCTTTCCAGCGCCACCAACCATCGTTGTCTCATCTGTGGAGATCGTCACTTTTTTTGCTCGACCCAGATCCGACAGCTTTACGGCGTCAAGAGAAATTCCAAGATCTTTGAAAATCGCGGTGCCTGCGGTCAACACAGCAAGATCGCCGAGCATCGCCTTACGCCGATCGCCGTAACCGGGTGCTTTCACCGCACAGACATTGAGAATGCCGCGCATTTTATTGACGACGAGGGTTGCTAGCGCTTCGCCATCCACATCCTCGGCGATGATTAAAAGAGGCTTATTCTCTTTACTGACAGCTTCAAGAATCGGAACAAGGTTTTTGGCATTCGATATTTTTTCTTCGTAGATCAATACCAAGCAGTTTTCGAGTTCGACCAACTGCCTGTCGGTATCGGTGACAAAATGAGGCGAGAGATAGCCGCGATCAAATTGCATTCCCTCAACAACCTCAACGGTTGTCTCGGCCGAACGCCCTTCCTCAACGGTAATGACCCCGTTTTTTCCAACCTTTAAAAAGGCGTCTGCCAATACCGCGCCGATTGCGGGGTCATTATTACCTGCGATTGTGGCTACCTGCGTGATTTCCTTTTTGTTTTTCTCGTCGATCTTGCTCGCCATTTTCAAAATCGCATCGCGCACCACTTCGGTCGCCTTACCAATTCCTCGTGAAAGTGCCATCGGATCTGCCCCGGCGGCGATCATCTTTAGCCCTTCCTTATAAATCCCTTCGGTGAGTACTGTCGCTGTGGTCGTACCATCGCCAGCAACATCATTGGTCTTGGTGGCGGCTTCCTTCACTAACTGAACTGCAAGATTTTCGTTGGGGTCTTCCAACTCAACATCTTCAGCAACAGTCACACCATCCTTAGTGATTTTTGGCGATCCCCATCCCTTGTCGAGTACAGCATTGCGACCTCGGGGGCCGAGGGTACTACGAACAGCCTTGGCCAGCTTTGTTACACCGGCGGCCAGCGGTTGTCGCGCTGCGTCGTCGAAGACCATTTTCTTTGCCACGATCGGGTTCCTCCTCAACGGAAATAAACGAGTTCTATAAAAAACGGCGGGTTGGTTTTTCGAGGGCAGTAATGTCAGTACAAAAAAGTCCAAACGTCCTGGCAGGTCACTAAAGAGAGCCCTCAACCGGTGGACAACCGGTCCCACTTTATCCCCGCCTTTTTGGCAGACATGAGCGGTACAGCCACACTATGTAATGCAACGTCGATGCCAACCGATAACTTATTTTATAAGTTATTATTATTTAAGGGTTTGAGACAGAAATGGATCCTCTGCGAGTGTGTGAGGATCATGGGAAAATGGCATCGCCATGCCATTTTGGCAGCTTTTGTCAGTTTGCGGGTCGGTCGATACTGCGGCTAAGGAACAAACGTATCGTCTGCAGCAAGCGACATTGCGAAGCCGGCCAAAAGGTCTGCCGCTCGATCAATATCCTCAAGGGAAATCGTCTCAACGGCACTATGCATGTAGCGGTTGGGAATACTCACCAGCGCCGTGGCCACGCCACTACGGGTTACCTGTAGCGAGTTGGCATCGGTTGGCGTCGCGCGACCAATCGCCCCAAGTTGGTAGGCAATCTTTTGCTCCCGAGCAACATCGATCAGGCGGTCTACGACCACCGGGTTATTATTTGGTCCGCGATAGATGACCGGACCACCACCAAGTTTTATATCTCCCTCGGTCTTCTTATCGATGGTGGGACAATCTGTGGCATGGGTCACATCTACGGCTATTCCAACCTGAGGATCGATTCCATAGGCGCTGGTCCGCGCACCGCGCAGGCCAATCTCCTCCTGTACGGTTGAGACCGAGTATAGCGAGCACGCAAGCTTTGCTGAATCAATCCGACGCAATGCCTCCATCACCACCCAGAGGCCTGTTTTGTTGTCCATGGCTGGTGAATTTGCCAATCCACCCGCCATCGACTGAAAGGCCAACTCGAATGTTACAGCATCGCCAATCCGCACTTTAGCGGCGGCATCCTCCTGATCCTTGGCGCCGATATCAATCCAGAGATCTTTTATTTTAGGCACCTGTTTGCGCTCGTCCTCGTTCAGCAGATGAATCGGCTTTCGGGCAATGACACCCACAATGGGTCCGCCAGAAGCCCAAACCGTCAAACGCTGTCCAATTAATTGCTGGGGATCCCATCCGCCAATCGGTTGCACGTAGAGAAAGCCATTATCGTCGATATAGGAAACAATTAAACCAATCTGATCACAATGTCCGGCGAACATTACGCGCAGGGGGGTCCCCGGATTTTTAAGTGCAATCACATTGCCGTGGGCATCGGTACGGATCTCATCAGAAAATGGGGTAGCATATTCACGAACGATTTCCTGCACCGGTTGCTCATAGCCAGACGGACTGGGTGTTTCAAGAATGTTTTTAAAAAAGCTGAGAGCTTCGTCCGTCATAATCCGTGTTCCTTCCGTTTTAATAGCCAAAGTCATCCCCAGGGACAATGTACGGTCCACTCGAGTAGCACACAATGCGGTAGTGGGGTGTTGTGCTTGACGGATTACGCGGGCCGAATCTAGGATGGGAGTCTGGTTTCTCATTTAGGAAATGCTGAGTCATGGAAAAAACAAAAGTAGCCATCGTCGGAATGGGTACAGTGGGCACGGGGGTTGCCCGCCTTTTGCTCGACTATGGAGATCGCACCGCGCGGCACGCCGGAAGGGTACTGTGGCTGGAAAAAGCAGTGGTCCGTGACCTTTCCAAGGCCCGTGATATAAAAATACCGGAAGGGATTCTGACGGACGACATCGCAGAGGTGACCGATAATCCAGACATCGGATGCGTTGTCCAGGTTATCGGTGGCCTGGAGCCGGCACGCTCGATCATGATCCGGCTGCTGGAGAGTGGCAAGGATGTGGTGACCGCCAACAAGGCACTCCTTGCAGAACATGGTCCCGAACTTTTTGATCGAGCTAGACAATTAGGGCGGTCCATTGCTTTTGATGCTGCGGTAGCTGGGGGAATCCCGATCGTTACCAATATTAGCCAATGTCTTTCGGCCAATGGGATTCAATCGATCCATGGGATTCTCAATGGAACCTGTAACTTTATCGTCTCCCGAATGGATGAGTTGGGGACCGATTATCAAGAGGCTGTTCATGAAGCGCAGCGGTGCGGATATGCCGAAGCCGATCCGACGACCGATGTCGACGGAAGTGATGCAGCACAAAAGCTGGCGATTCTTTCCCACCTGGCATTTGGAGCGCGGGTTCACTGGAAAGATATTCCGCGCGAGGGTATTGAGCTGTTGGGCCCGGAAGACTTGCGGTTTGCCCGTGAGCTTGGTTACCGGGTTAAGCTTTTAGCGGTGGCGCAATTAATCCAGGATGAGCTCGAATTGCATGTCGGTCCGCAGTTGGTGCGAAATGATTCGCCATTGGCTGATGTTGGTAGCGCATACAATGCAATTCGAGTGGTCGGGGATGCCATAGGGAGAGCTTGGTTTCATGGAATGGGTGCCGGGCAAATGCCAACGGCTTCTGCAGTTGTTGCCGACCTCATCGATATGGTCGTCGGCCGCACGGCAATTACTTTTCGCACACTGGAATTGTGGTCCGAACAACCTGCACGCGTCATGCCTCTAGACTCGGGAACTGCCTCAGGTCGTTATTATCTCCGATTTACCGCTAAGGATCATCCTGGGGTGTTGGCGGAAATTA